>JAHEBB010000283.1 GCA_024642575.1 Trueperaceae bacterium
AAGAATCCGCCATAGGCTTTTCACCAAAAACATGACAACCTGCTTTTAGGGCAGTCAGCGTAACGTCATAGTGCGCTTGGGGAATAGTACAGTCAAAAACCAGTTCGGGTTTTAGCTTGCTGAGCATTTCAGAGAGGCTCGAGCCTGTCGCAACCTCAAGTTCAAACTGCTCTGCCCTGGCTTTTGCCAAATTTTCATCAAGATCAACTAACCCTAACAAATGAATCTCAGGGATTTGCTTAAGGGCGTTAAGCCAGGTTTGACTAATACCGCCACAACCAACCAATAATGTTTTCATCTAATTCTATCACCATTCAAGCGGTGACCAATCAGCGAAGAAATAATGATAATGCCATAAACAAATTGTGTGTAAAACCCGGTTAAGCCTGCTGCAATTACCCCTGTCTCAATAAAGGAAACAATCGAAACCCCAAAGACTCCACCGATGACAGTACCAATACCACCCCAGGTAGGTGTACCTCCTACAAAGATTCCAGCTAAAACTGGAAGAAGCATCGCATCGCCAGTAGTAGGATACCAGACAAAATTAATCATTACAGAAAAGATTCCAGCTATAGCTGCGCCAATCCCTGAAAAAACGAAAAGCATTATACGGGTTCTGTTTACGTTGATTCCCATTTCTTTAGAGCTTCCTGGATGGTCCCCAATGCAGTGCGTATGGACACCAAACTTATGATAATTATATAGAAACATACCAAATACAGCAAAAAGTAAAGCCCAAAACATTTGATTGGGAATACCAAAAATGTGATTTCCAGTTAGAATTTGTTGGAGCACTGTTCCTCGAATTTCTGAAACAGGTCGGGAGTAGCCTTGGGCTAGGATATTAATAAGACCGCGTAACAAGAAATTCATACCTAGGGTCGATACAAGCGCCGAAAGTCCCAGATTGACGACCAGAGCACCATTAAGAAAACCAAATAAGGCACCTGTTACCAGTGCGGCAATAAGTCCTAGAAAGGCATTTCCACCCGAATCCACAATGAGTGCAAAGCTATACGAAGCAAGTCCTATGATAGCTGGGAAGGCTAAATCTATTTCTCCTGCGGTGGTAATAAAGACCAGTGGAACCACCATGAAAATAGAAATTGGCAAAATAATCATGACTGAACGGTAGGTTCTAAACTGAGTAAATACATTAGGATTAGCAAAAATAAAGACAATAAGCATGGCTGCTAGAAATCCTGCCGAGGTTAGAACACGACGATTATTGCGTAACCATTTAACAAAAGGATTTGCTTCGTCTCGGCCCTTTCGCTGATCAATAGATTGGGTACTCATGCTTTGACCTCTGAAGTTGTGTGACCTGAACGAGCAATGTCGTGCATGGTTTCAATAAGATATTCAGCCGAGGGGGTATCTTTTTTATCTAAAGTTAGTATAACCCGACCTCTATCTAAAACAATAAAACGTTCAGCAATATCGTAAACATGGTAAATGTTATGTCCAATAAATAAAATAGATCGACCCCTGGCCTTGACATTTTCAATAAAGCTAAACACTTTGTTGGTTTCTGTTAGTGAAAGTGCCGTTGTTGGTTCATCTAAAATAATAAGATCAGCATCAAAATAGAGGGCTCTAGCAATAGCTACACCTTGCCGCTCCCCACCAGATAAAGTGGCAACTGGAGAATCAGGATCAAAAACTTTTGAAGTAAAGCCTATCTCTCGCATTAGGCGGTTGGCTTCTTGATATTGTTTACTAGTATCTACAAAGCCAAAGCGATTAACGATCTCACGCCCCATAAAAATATTGCGAGTAATCGATTGCTGAACTGCCAAAGCTCGGTCTTGATAAACAGTTTCTATACCAGATAGCCTTGATCGGGCAGAATTCCAGTTGTTAACTCTTTGACCACGCAGGTAAATTTCACCTCCATCAGGTTTGTGAACACCAGATAAAACCTTAATGAGTGTAGATTTGCCAGCACCGTTGTCGCCAATAAGTCCGACCACCTCCCCTCGTTTTATAGTCATGCTAATGCCATCAACAGCATTGACATTACCAAAGGATTTAACGACATTTTTCAACTCAATGATATTTTCGCTCAAAATAGATCCGTATCCTTCCCTAGAGTAAAGTAATCAGAATTCAGTAGCCAGACAAATTTGCTAACTACTGAATTCCGAACCCGCATTCTTATGCGATAAAGGCTCTATTTAAGGTTTAGCGATAACCTGCATTAGCTAGTGTTTCAACCTGTTTATAGTTAGATGAATCAATAAAACCAGCCCCTGTATCAACATTCAGGGGAGCTAGCCCAAATTTGGCCGTTTGGCAAATGCTAAGAACAGGCATATAACCTTGTAAGAAAGGCTGTTGGTCGGAGGTGAGTTGAACCCAGTCTTCTGCAAAGCCCCGCATAATATTCTCGTTGGTATCAAAACCTATAGATTTTACCTGACCCGCCGCAATACCAGCAGCCTCAAAGAAAGTCTGAGTGTTACCTAACATTTGACCACCTGGCATGACAATCAGCTTGACCTCTGGGTTAGCAGCAAAGGCAGCAGTAATGTTAGGAATAGCTAAATTCGGATCAGCACCCCAATCCTGTCCTGGTGTGGGTTGAATATGAATGATTTCCACACCAACTTCTTCAAGCGCTTGCCACACTCCAAGTTCCCGTTGCGCACGTTCACGCTGGTCAAGGTTGACAATGACAATGGCTTTGTCACCTTCTTTGAAACCAAATTGACGAATAGCTTCCTGACCCAAGGCATAGCCCTGAGGACCCAGCTGTGCACCTACATAACCACCACCGAATTTTGCTCTTACGTCAGCAACATCTACGTTCTGATACATCATGATGATGCCGGCTTTAGCTGCTTCTTCTGCCAGGGGCATGATAGCCTCATTACCAGGGTGACCCATCATGGCAATACCATCAGGTTGTTGGGCTACTGCTTCCCGAAGTTGCTGGATCATCTGCTCAGATTGCCAGCCCGAGAAAACATATTCCACATCAGCACCTAAGTCACGCGCAGCTGCCAATGCGCCACGGTAAACGATACCTGCAAAGGCATCTCCTTCAGAACCACCAGCAAAGAATCGGATTTTGACCCCTTCACACCAGCCTTGCTTTTCTAACTCGGGAATCTGAGCAAAGGCCAACATAGATACCAGTACAAATAACAATGCTGCCAAACTTAAGCCAAATTTTTTAGACATTTTTTCCCTTTCCTGTAAGACACTAAACAAAGCCGACACCCTAGCGGAAAATCATTTCTTAAATAAACAAACCCTACTTACACCTCCTTAAAAGCAACTGCAGCTATAGTCAAAGACTCCTGAGGTAATTGAAGTCGAATCGATTCAATGTTAGATTAAGCGAAAGTATAAATTTATCGTGCTTATTCTGTCAATAAGCATTGTAAAGGGATTTAGAAGTAGTGATAACCATTAAAGATGTAGCAAAATATGCTGGCGTAGCACCTAGCACCGTTTCTTATGCTCTGAGTGGTAAAAGAGCTATTTCTGAAAAAGTCAGACGTCGCATTGAAAGAGCTGTTAGCGAACTTGGTTATGTGCCTAATGCTCAGGCACATAACCTGCGCCTAGGCTTAAGCCGAACGATTGCTATGGTTCACCCACCTAACGAAATAATGTTAGAAGGTACCAGCATCGACTTTATAACCGCAGCAGCGGAAGCCTTGGAGGCAAGTCACACCCTGAGCCTGATGCCTTATAGCAAAACCGCCGACAAACTGCTCGAGGCTTTTCAACAGAGGCGAATTGACGGTCTTATCCTTATGCATATTGCACGTCATGATGAGCGAATTGAAGCGCTTAAAGCCAGTAACTATCCTTTTGTCTTAATTGGTCGAACCGAATACACGGAAGGCTTAAATCTGGTGGATTTTGACTTTGAAGAGGCAGCTTATCTGGCAATAAAGCATTTGGTTGAACTGGGTCATAGGCGAATAGGTTATTTGGATTTAGCCTCCCATGAACGCGCCGAAGGTTTAGGCTATGCCTTTTATATGCAACAAGGCTTTGAGCGTGCTCAAGCTGAATTTGGTATCCAACTGATTCGACAAGAAGCAGGTCGCCGTAATACCGATAGTTATAAAGCTACACAAACCCTCATTGGACAAGAAAAAAAGCTAACCGCCATTGTGGCACTTCTGGGGGCAACTTATCTGGGCATTTTGCGAGCGCTCCATGACGCTAAGAAGCACGTTCCACAAGATTGCTCACTGGTTTGTCTGGGTTCTGCTGCCGCAGCACGTTGGACCATACCTAGCATTACCACCTTAGATAATCAGCTTAGTGACCTCGGCAAAATTGCGGCTGAGCTTTTGCTCGAGCGGCTAGCTGGCAATTTAGAAGCAAAACAAGTTCTCTTACCTGCTCAGCTTGTTAGACGAGAAAGCACGGCAGCGCCCTCCTCTTAGATTTACGTTTGCTTTCTTAAGCGTCGATAATCTCCAGGCGTCAAACCTAAAATTTTTTAAATACCATCGGGGTAATAAGTCTCAATACTATTAGATGTAGAATACTCTCGATTTAAACTTGCTCATCTCAGGGCTGAAAAAAAGCCAACAGCATTTCAGCATAACGGTAATTTGCTTCTTTGGTACGCCCCGCCATATGCGGCGTGTGAATGACATTTTGCCGACCCAGCAAGGGGTCATCTAAAGGCACAGGCTCGACATCAAAAACATCGGCAGCCAGACTTAGTTCATCCTTTAAGACCCGCTCTTTAATAGTAGCAAAATCTGTAATGAGCGCTCTAGTAACAAGCACCACCAAACAGCCCTTGGGCAAACGCTTTATATGCTCAGCCTTGATGAGTCCACGTGTGGTTTCAATTAAAGGTAGCATTGGCAAAAAAATTTCGGCATCATCTAAGAGTTGCTCTAAGTAGCGCACGCGCCTCGAGCCACTTCGGTGAAAACTTGCTTCAGGTGCGTAAGGGTCCCAGGCAGCAACATCTGCGCCCATAAAATGAGCAAAGCTAGCAAAGCGACTAGCAATATTACCTGCACCCACAATGCGCACCCGCTTGCCCTCGAGCGTGCCACTGGTAAAATCGGTACTATCACAAAACTGTACCCCACGTTTGCCAGCTTGACCCATTCCATCTTCAGGGTCATAATCCCAGGGCTTTAAAGACGTCATCATGCTTTTATAACCCTGTGGAATCTGACGCAAGGCGGAGAGTGTTAGTCCTAAAGCAAACTCAGCCACCGACTGCCCCCAGTAGCCCTCACTATCATGTTTATAAAGCTTAACTTTGTTTTCTTTTAGCACGCTTAAGCATTCCTCTGAGGCTTGCTTTCCGTAGGGGTCAGTATAGATAACGGCTTCTTTTAGCTTATCTAATACCTTTACACCCTCTAAAGAAACGGTAGCCATAAGAGAAATCAAACGTTCTACCGTTTCAGGGTGAGGAATAAGTTGCTCAATACTTCGCTCCTCATACTTATCCAGACGAATAAGCTGGGTCTCAGCAGCTTGCCAGTGTTTGGCAAGATAATCAGCAACAAAGGGCCAGGAACCCTCAAACCTAGGGTGAACCACAATGACATTTTTTGCATTTTGTTTCATGAGCTCTAGCATAAACGTAGCAGCAGAAAATGTGTTCAAATTCTCTTGAATATCAAGCAATGTTGGTAAGACTTTTCGCTATACTAAAGCTTATCAAGTCCATTTCAGACGGCTAAAGCTTATTTTTCTAAGCTGCCGTTCAAAATTAAGGAGAATGCAGCATGGCTATAACCTTAGACCCCCAGCTCGAGTCCCTTTCCAAGAGTGGTACACATTTCATTACTGAACCCACTTTAAAAAATGGTCGTCTAAAAGACTTTTATGAAGAAAACGGTTATCTGGTAGTTCCTAATGCACTTTCACAGACTGAGCTCGAGGAGCTTCGCAATGAAACTCTGCAAATCTGTAGAGGCAAACGCGGTGAAATCGAAGGTGTTGTACCCGCACCCAGTGACGCGGATGACGCAGAAGTCTTAAGAAGCTATCTTTGCATTCACTTTCCGCACAAAATCTCTGAAATCATGCTCAAATATTTGGCTACAGCAAAAATGGTCGAAACACTCACTGAAGTGATTGGCTCAGATGTCAAATGTATGCAGTCTATGCTCTTTATCAAAGCTAAGGGCAAACCTGGTCAAGCCTGGCACCAAGATGAAGATTTTATTCCGACTCGTGACCGCTCACTGATTGGCGGCTGGATTGCTATGGATGATGCAACCATTGAAAATGGTTGCTTGTGGGTGATTCCTGGCTCACACAAACCTGGACTACTCTGGCCACTTGAAGCGCAGCAAGACAACCGCTTTGACTGCACCGATGAATCCCAAGGCTTTCCTTACACAGACGCAGACGCAATTCCCGTTGAGGTAAAAGCAGGAAGTATTGTCTTTTTTAATGGCTACTTACTTCACCGCTCCTTTCCTAACCGCGCCCAAAGTGGCTACCGCCGTGTGCTGGTCAATCATTACATGAGCGCGTCGTCACTGTTACCTTGGAAACTGCCCGAAGGCAAAGAATATATGGCAATTGCCGATTACCGCGATATTGTAATGGTAGCAGGCAAAGACCCTTACGCTTATAAAGGCATTAAAGACATTGCTAAACCCATGGTACGACCTAGTGGTGAAGGTGGCTGCGAAAAATGGGGTTCTCGACGTGAAAAAGAATGGGCTGATAACAAGGTGAATACGAACTTAAACGATATACAGATGGGATGATCTTAAACATTTATGCCCAAACTAACTGTTAAAGATATTTTTGACTTAAAAGGCAAACGCCAACTCACTGAGGTTTATGTCAGTACCCCAGCCGAAGCCAGTGCCGCCGAAGCAGCAGGCATTGATATGATTATCACTTCTGAGAACAACAATGTTAAAGCCTTTCGTGCAGCTGCCCCCCATACCTTTTTCACAGTGGGTTTTATTAATAGTGGTGACTATGTTAATGCCGATGAGTGCATACGAAATGCCTTTAAGGCTCTGAATGTAGGTGCTGATGCCGTTTATGCAGGCGTAAGCCTAAAATCCGTCGAGGCAATGGCCAATGAAGGCATCCCGGTGGTGGGTCATGTCGGTTTTATCCCGTACAAAAGTACCTGGTATGGTGGCTTTAAGGCCGTAGGCAAAACGGCTGATAGTGCCCTAAGGGTTTATCAGCGAACCCTTGCTTACCAGGAAGCAGGAGCAATTGGGGTAGAAATGGAAATTGTACCTCATCAAATTGCCGCTGAGATTTCTAAGCG
>JAHEBB010000822.1 GCA_024642575.1 Trueperaceae bacterium
CGATAATTATTTTGTTGCCAATGAGGAAATCAAGGCACATTTGGAATCTTTGGGTATTGAAGAAGGTAGAATATGCGTTAGTGGCATCCCGATTGATCCCAGTTTTGGAAACCTCATAAGGAAAGACGAAGCAAGGAAAGCTTTAGGGTTTCATCAAGATAAAGATGTCTTGCTCTTTATGGCAAGTGGCTTAGAATACAGGACGCTCGAGCCTCTGATTAAACAACTAAAAACCTTGAAATGGCCGTTAACGGCGGTAATTGTCTGTGGTCGTAGCACTGACCTCGTTGACAAATTAACTCAGTTAGTCGCTGACGCCCGGGATTTGGTGCATTTTGAAGTGATGGGTTTCCGCCAAGATGTACCCAGGTTAATGGCAGCCGCCGATCTCTTTGTAGGTAAACCCGGAGGCTTAACAACGAGTGAGGCACTTGCCGCTAACCTTCCTCTGGCCATTGTTCAACCTTACCCTTTACAGGAAGAAGCTAATACCAATTATCTTCTTGAAATCGGCGCTGCGTTTCGCATCGAACCTTTAAGTACCTTCACTTATAAGGTTAAACGTTATTTTGAAACCCCTGAGCTTAGGCAACACATGATTATGGCGGCCAAACAACACGCTAAACCTGAAGCCGCGAGACTTATTTGCGACACTGTGTTAAACGATGCTTTTATTCGCCCAGACTGATTTGCTAGACTAGCCTTTATGTCGTTTTTTTTGCGCTGGCTCTTTTTAACCTCTTTGCTATTTACGCTGGCCCTTACACCTTTTAACCTGGAGTCCAGTTCTTTTGATGTCATAGTGATAGGCAGTGAACCCGAAGGCATTATGGCTGCTGTCGCTGCGGCTGAAACCGGCGCTTCTACTTTACTTATTACTCAGGATTCGCGCCTGGGGGGGCTCTTTGTCTTAGGGGAAATGAATTCTCTTGATTTAAAAATCGACCCTGTAAACTATCAGCAAGGTCTCTTTTTACGCTGGTGGCAGCTGGTAGGGCAAGGACACGCTTTTGATGTCACAGACGCCGAACATGCTTTTGAGACGCTACTCAATGCGGCAGGGGTAAAGGTTATAAAAGGGGTAGGTAATATCGAACCCATGATAGAAGCTGGGGTGGCTCGAGGCTTAACCGTACAAGATGGGCAAACAAGCCACACGCTCTGGGCAAGGCAAGTTGTTGACGCCACCTCAGAAATGGAATTTGCCACCAAAGCCGGTGCCAATTATAGTTTTGGCTTTAGTTCGATTGGTTTTAATGCCCGCATGGCAGATACGCTGGTTTTTAAAATCAATAATGTCAATTGGGAACGTTTAAAAAGCGGGATTCAGGCAAAAGGCAAAGACTATGCTTCGGTCGACAATTATGTTGCCTGGGGGCATTTTGGTGGCTTCCCTGCTGCTTATAAACCGCAAGGAGAACGACTCAGGCTTCGTGGTCTAAATATGGGCAAGCAAAATGACGGCTCTTTACTTGTCAATGCCCTTTTGATTTATGGCGTCAATCCTTTTGATTCTGTGAGTATAGATGAAGCCAAACAACTCGCAAGTAATGAGGCGCTACATATTATTGACTATCTCAAGTCAGATTTACCAGGCTTTGAGCAGGCAAGTTTTGGAGGTGTGGCAGAGAAGCTCTACATCCGTGAAACACGCCATCTTAAAGGACTTTGTACTTTAAGCGTCGATGATATTTTAAATAACCGCGTTACACCCCTAGACGTAGTTGCAGGTGGCTATCCTTTAGATGTTCAAACCTTAACGCCTTATGACAGTGGTTATGTTTATGGCAAGCCTGATATTTATGGCGTACAGCTATGTGTCAATGTTGTCGATAATCTTGAAAATCTTTGGGTAGTGGGTAAAGCAGCCAGTTATGATCCAATTGCTGCCTCGAGCGCTCGAGTCGTTCCCTTTGGTATGGCACTGGGCGAAGCAGTGGGTATTGCAACCGCACTTGGTGCTAAAAAAGAGATATCTAGCCATTCTTTTGTCAATGAAACCC
>JAHEBB010000823.1 GCA_024642575.1 Trueperaceae bacterium
TCGATTGAGTTTTATAAGCTCTAGTGATAGATTAATCTGCACTTCCTAACCCCATGACCCTTTTAGCCTCGAGCCCCTCAAGACCTTCAACCTGGCGCAGCCTGCGGCGAAACCCTGCCGCTATGTTTGGCCTTGCCATTGTCATCATCGTCATTCTTATTGCCCTTTTTGCGCCTTTGCTGGCCCCAAAAAACCCTGCGGAGCAATTTTTTGAAGGTTTAACTTTAGAAGGCTCTCCCCTAGCTCCTAATAAGGCGTTTTGGCTGGGCACCGATCTTTTAGGCAGAGATTTGCTCTCGAGGCTCATTTTTGGCGCAAGAATTTCGCTTTTGGTTGGGCTTATCGCTAACGGGGCTGCGCTCCTGATTGGCACTTTACTGGGCGCCCTCGCAGGCTATTTTGGTGGATTTATCGCTAAAATTATCATGCGCTTTACAGACATTATGATGGCCTTTCCCGCACTGCTTTTGGCTATTGCATTAAGCGCAATTTTGCGTCCAAGTCTCTGGATTGTAGCGATGGTCATTGCCCTGGTGAACTGGGTACAGGTAGCTCGCGTAGTCTACGCTCAAACACTGGCACTGGCTGAGACGGAATTTGTAACAGCAGCAAACGCTTTAGGGGCAGGTAATAGCCGAATCATGCTCAAGCATCTTTTCCCGCACCTTTTACCCACTATGCTTGTTTATGGCACGCTGGGTATTTCAACCACAGTTTTGCTCGAGGCAACTCTTTCTTTTTTAGGGGTGGGTGTACAACCTCCTATGCCAAGCTGGGGTGGCATCATTAATGAAAGTCAGTCTTATTTTTTAACCGCACCCTGGCTGGTTTTTTTTCCTGGTACAGCTATCTTACTAACCGCAGTTTCTTTTAATCTCTTAGGGGATGGGTTACGCGAAGCCCTTGACCCTAAATTGAGGCGCTAAGATGATTTTGCGTTATCTTCTTTCCCGTTTATTGCAAACTCTGGTGGTCATTTTGGGGGTAGTTACCATCAGTTTTTTCATTACCAATTTAGTACCTGCTGACCCAGCAAGGCTTATTGCTGGGCGTCTAGCCAATGCGGAAACCGTTGAAAATATTCGTAGCCAACTGGGTCTAGATAAACCCTTGCCAGAACAGTACCTACGTTATGTACAAAGACTAATTCAAGGTGACTTAGGCCGCTCTTATCAGCAACGTACTGAAGTAAAAACCTTGCTGCTATCGCGTTTACCTGCAACCCTTCAACTCAGCTTGGGCGCTATCATGTTTGAACTACTTATTGGCATCCCTTTAGGTGTTTTAGCCGCCTTAAACTTTGGTAAAGTCTGGGACAAAATCATTATGGTTTTAGCTTTTATAGGGGTTTCAGCGCCCCAGTTTGCGCTAGGGTTAATTTTGCTTTATCTCTTTGCCTATCTCTGGAATCTGCTGCCGCTAGGTGGTTATGGTAGTTTTAAACACTTGATTTTGCCTGCTCTGACACTAGGTATTTCGGGTGCTGGTTGGTACGCCCGCATGATGCGTAGTTCGCTCTTAGAAGTCCTGCAGGCTGACTATGTGCGCACAGGCGTTGCTAAAGGTTTGGCAAGACCAAAAGTGATCTTTAAGCATGCACTACGTAATGCCCTTTTACCTGTCATTGCCATGATTGGCTTAGACATTGGTCTACTTATGGGCGGTGTGGTGGTCGTTGAGTCAGTTTTTGCCTGGCCTGGCGTGGGTCAGCTTGCCTGGCAAGCGATTCAGATTGTAGACATTCCTATCATTATGGGAACGGTTTTGCTTACGGCGGGGTTTATTGTTTTAGGGAATTTGCTGGCGGACTTAGTCTATCCGCTGGTTGATCCAAGGTTAAGATACAGCTAAGGAGGCAAGATGAAGCGTTTAACAAGTTTATTGGCAGTTTTAGCTCTTGTGGGCTGGGTAGGTGCTCAGCAACAAGGGGGTAGCATGGTGGTTACCTATAAAGATGACATTGCCACACTTGACCCCGCCATTGGTTATGACTGGCAAAACTG
>JAHEBB010000824.1:0-715 GCA_024642575.1 Trueperaceae bacterium
ACATCAGGGTTTTCGAGGTCAACAATTCCCCCATCAGTGTATAGGTCAAGCAGCGCAGCAAGCACCTGCTGAGCGGTTTCATCATATTTAGCAAAGTAATTCCGCTTTTTGACCTTTTCAGCACGCTCTTTGCGGCTTAGGGGTGGTTGGTCAAAAGCAATATGGCAAATCAGGTCAAAGGCATCAAAGTCTTTACCAATTTCATCTTGCAAGGCTTCAAAAATAACCCCTTGACGCTCGAGCTCCCTGATCACCGCTTCTTTCTTTTCAGCTTCTGTCCAGTCTTTTAAAAAACTTTCCAAACTGTCATAACTCTCTGTTACCTTTTTACGCGTATAGTCTTTTAAGCTTTCGGTAATCAGCTTGCCATCGGTATCGAGGTATTGAATTCGCTCATTGGCAACGGTAACGGGGACATTGTTGACATAGTATTTGACCCGACCTTCCCCTAGCGGTGGGTCAACCGTTATCCCGTCATCTTCTCCGCTTTCGCCTTCTTCAGGAGGCGTAACCGTACCACCTTCTGGAGGTTCATAAATGTTTACCGGCTCGCCATCAAAGTCAGGGTCAGCAAACAGCTTGGTGGCATTACGAAAATCCATAATCGTGAAGTAGAGTTTGTCATAAGCTTCGTTAATGCGCGTTCCGCGACCAATGATTTGCTTGAACTCGGTCATGCTGTTTATCGTTCGGTCTAGCACGATGAGCTTGCAGG
>JAHEBB010000824.1:725-2002 GCA_024642575.1 Trueperaceae bacterium
CGGGAAAGGGGCTTTCGGGCATAATAAAGTTATCTAGTTCGGCTTTGCCCTGCTCATTATCACCTGTGATGCGCATGACGTATTTGCGGTTGTCTCTGGCTAGGTCACCTATGGTATTTACGAGGCTCGAGCGCATTCTTTCGGCATGGTCGATGTCTTCACAAAAAACGATGGTCTTATCATAAGGGTCAGTGGCATGGAGATAGTCACTCACTTTTTGCGCGACTAATTCCGTTCGCTTTTCTAACACCAATTCCCTGTCCATATCGGTCACGTTGTATTCACGATCTTCAATTTCTCTACCGTATTTGTCTTTTTGACCGGCTATGGGCCGCCAGCCTAAGTCTTTATCAATATTGATACGGATGACTTTATAGGGTGCCAAAAAGCCATCTTGAATGCCTTGCTTTAGGGAGTAGGTATAAACAGGGTCACCAAAATAGTCACTATTAGAAACGTATTTGGTTTCTTTGGGGGTAGCGGTTAAGCCAAGTTGAGTCGCGGCACTAAAATACTCAAGGATTTCGCGCCATTCACTGTCCTCTTTGGCACTCCCTCTATGACACTCGTCTATCACAATCAGGTCAAAAAAGTCTGGGGAAAATTTCTTATAGGTTTTTTGGGTTTCCTCGGTACCTGTCATGGCTTGATAAAGCGACAGATAAATTTCAAAGCTTTTATCAGCTTCACGGTTTTGCACTTTGGTCATTGCCGAGCCAAAGGGTTTAAAGTCATTGGTCTTGGTTTGGTCTACCAGAATGTTTCTGTCAGCTAAAAAGAGGATGCGTTTTTTCTTACCCGACTTCCAGAGTCGCCAGATGATTTGAAACGCGGTATAGGTTTTGCCCGTACCTGTTGCCATAACTAGGAGCAGGCGATCTTTGCCTTTGGCAACCGCTTCTATAACACGGTTAATGGCTTTCCGCTGATAGTAGCGAGGTTCTTTGCCACTACCGTCGTTGTAGTAATCCTGAGTGATGATTTCTTCTTGCTGCTCATCAATGTTTTTGTAGCGTTTATAAGCTTGCCAGAGGGTTTGCGGTGAGGGAAAATCTTCTAAGGCAAGTTCCTGTTCTAGTAAGGCACTTTGCCAAGTATTATCTCTAAAAAGAAATCCGTCACCGTTGGAACTAAAGATAAAAGGGATGTCAAGCATGTCGCCATACTCGAGTGCCTGCTCATCCCTGCCCCTATTGCTTGGGTATTATCTTTGGCCTCAACAATAGCCAGAGGTAAATTGGCTTGGTGATACAGGATGTAATCAGCACGTTTGGTTT
>JAHEBB010000825.1 GCA_024642575.1 Trueperaceae bacterium
AAGTTCTTGCACTTTAAAGGCAAAGACAAAACGCTGCTTGACGCTCTCCAACATTTCAAAGACAAACAAGGCAACATCAGTCGCACCGCGCCCACAGGTTTTCTAAATGAGGCAGAGACGCAATCTTTGGTGAGTGAGACAGGCAAGTTTCGCGTATCGCTTTACAAGGCGCACCTTTTCCTACACGTTGCCGAGAAGCTAAAAGCAGGTAGGCTCAACCTTAAGCATTCCTACAAATACCGCTCACTGGATGACTACCAGATTCCAACTGACATATGGCAAGCCAACAAAGAGGAATACTTGCGTCGGGCAGGCATGACAGGGTTCGCTGATGGAGCCTCGGTCATCAAAAGACTCAAACAGAAACTTGATGAGCGCTATAGACAAACCAATCAAGCTATCCTGGCGGGCAAGAATCCCTATTTAAACTGAAGAAGAACGGTGCTTTTGTGCTCTCAACACCCAAGGCCGAAACAACCCCTAGCCTTCCTTTAAGTAGTTTGTTTCCCAAAGGGCAGTACATCTCAGCGCTTGAGGTTTTGCATACCATCAATAAGCAAGCTCATTTTCTCGACGGTTTTGAACATTGGCAGAAGCAGCACCGTGTTCCTAAACCAAAGGATCAATGTTTCTTTGCGGGCATTATGGGTTATGGCTGCAATATTGGGGTTGATAAGTTACTTCGTATTTCTAAAAGCATTGCTGAATCAGAATACGAGAACACCCTCAATTGGTACTTCTCATTGGACAACTTATTGGCAGCAAACGACAAAGTGGTTGCGTTTATGGACTCTATGACGGTTGCCAATGTGTATCGTCGGGATGCTGATAAGCTTCATACCTCAAGTGACGGGCAGAAGTTTGAGATAAATGCCGAATCCCTCTTTGCCAGCTACTCCTTCAAGTATTTTGGGCAGGGACAGGGCGTCAGTGTTTACAGCTTTATTGATGAGCGTAACCTAGCGTTTTATTCGACGGTGATCAGCGCCAATGAACGTGAGGTGGCTTATATGATTGATGGGTTGATGCATAACGATGTGGTGCAAAGTGACATTCACTCTACCGATACACATGGTTATTCAGAGCTACTCTTTGGCGCAACCCATCTACTGGATTTTTACTTTGCACCTAGGATTAAAGGCTTTGCTAAACAGCGCCTTTATAGTTTCGAGAAGATTGCTCACTATAAAGCCCTTGCGTATCCCATCCTGCCTGATGGCTACATTGACACGGATTTAATCGAGAAGTATTGGGATGAGATTCTGAGATTTTTGGTGACGATCAAACTCAAAGAAGCCACCGCGTCCCAGCTATTCAAGCGGCTTAACAGCTACGCCAAGCAGCATCCGCTTTACAAAGCCCTCAAGGAATTTGGCAAGATCATCAAGTCCCTTTTCATGCTTGACTACATCGCTGATGTGAAGCTCAGACAAGCCATTGAAAAGCAACTCAATAAAGGTGAGCTTGGTAATCGTTTCAACAGAGCTATCTCCTTTGGTGGTAGTCGTGAGTTGAGCTTTGTGGAAAAGGACGAGCTTGATCTAGCGGATGCCGCTAGACGTTTAATCAGAAATGCTATTCTTTGCTGGAATTATTTGTATCTATCAAAACAGTTAGCTCAAGCTGAACCAGAAAAGCAAGCGTCTATCATTGAGTCCATTAAGGCAGGTTCACCTATTGCCTGGCGGCATATCAACCTGCATGGCGAGTATGATTTCTCGGACGAAAGGCTGGTTGATTCTGTGGGTTTAACCAGTCCCAATTTGATCGACCTAAATCACCTCGGAATTTGGGACGTTGACATTCAAGCTTAAACCCGTTTCTATCGTGAAAATGCTAAAAGCTTATGAGTCTTTTGGTTCAAATGTTCCGATTTAACCAATTCATAGTTTCTAATTTTTTGTATTATTTAAATACTTAAAGATTATGAGTATAAAATTTGCATGAACCCTGATATACTATCTAGACAGACTAGACTTAGGAGAACTATGAGTTGGCAAG
>JAHEBB010000284.1 GCA_024642575.1 Trueperaceae bacterium
CTCAGGTCTGACTCGAGCTGAACTTGACCAGATAATGCCTTTAAAGGATTTTGCGGCAGACTGGCATTGATATTGGCATAAAGCTTATCTAAGGCGCTGACCGTGCCTATTATTGCCAGATTACCTGAACCCCTAAGATTCAGATCTGCCGATCCACTTTTTGCTTGAGCCTGTAGCTCTGCGTTTCCAGAAAAGCCTGCATCAGCTGTCCAGGCGAGAGAGGAGTCAAATTGGGCCATTAAATTCTGGTTTGTAAAAAACGTTTGCTCTAAACCCTGCTTTAAAACCTGTTTTAAGTCAAGCTGTCCGGTTAAACGCGCTTCCTGAAAGGCAAAGGCTGAGCTGAACAAAGCTTGCAGCTCTAAAGTTTCATAGCTAAGGCTGGTTGTTATTCCTGATTCGGTAGTGGAAGCCAGTAGGGGAAAGCCGTAGTTTCCTAGCTTAGCCAGACCCGAAACCTGCACCATCGGGTAGAGAGAGCCTGACGCTGAAACACTAAGAGGCTGGTTACGATACTCAGAGGTGGCGCTCAGGTTTTCTAAAATCAGACCGTTTTGGGTATCAAGCGACGCTGCTAGCTCGAGCGGAAAGTCGCCTAGTAGACCCGCAGGTTTGCTAAGCTGCGCGCTAAGCTTTGTGCCTTCATAACTGCCCAGAAGGTTTGCGCCGTCCAGTTTGCCTTGCCAATTGGCCTGAGCTGCCTGGACATTATAAAAGCCTGTTAGCTCGAGGCTTTCACCAAGTAAGGTTCCTGAGCTTGTTAATTGCCAGACATCACCCAAACTAAGTTGCCCTGTCAGGTTTGCAGGGATATCTTCACGGCTTGATAAGGCAGAAAACTGGAATTGCTGAAAATTCTGCGAATTTAGCTTGATGGTGGCGTTATCAAGATTTGCCGCTACGCTCAACGTTTTTTTCTGATAACTGGCGTTAAGGCTTAAAGGTATCGAGGCTAGCTCCCCTTGAAAGTCTAGCGCGCCACTTAAGGGGGATGCTTGAGCGTTATTCCAGTTGATTTCGCCTGTTAGGGTTCCTGTGCTTTTTACAGGGTTTAGCTGATCTAAAGCGGCAAGATCAAAGCCGTCCAAACGAAGATGCAAGCGACTGGCATCAGGGCTAGAACTTAAGCTTAAAGGTACTTCTTGATCTTTAATAAAGGCTGAACCTGAAAGCTCAACGTTTCTTCCTTGCCCACTTCCCTTAGCCTTAAGCTCGAGCGGTAAGTCTTTATAAAAAGCGCTGGCCTGGATAAAGCCTTGCCAGCTCAGATCGGGTTTTGCCGTTAGGGTAAGGGTGGCTAAAGCTTCGCTTAACGGCTCAGTATTCAAGGCAGAAACATCTTTTAGAAAAGGCAGAATGCTTAGCTCGAGCGTGCTATCTAAACCTGTCTGGCTTAGATTTAGGGGGCCAACAACATAAGGGCCTTCAAGTCTGGCATTAAGTAGAGGCTGGTTTTGAGCACCACTAAGCGTGCCGCTCAAATAATGGGTTTCTCCTTCTATCATTAGCGGCAGATTTAGGCTACCCTGCCAGCCCTCTTTGCTCAGATTTGCCTGGATAACAGGGCTTGTCAGGTTGAGATTAAGCCCTGAATTAAAGCTACCGCTCAGGTCTATGGTTTGTTCTGCAAGGTAGAGGGAGGGTCTTGCTAGGCTCTGCGCCTTGGTTTGAACACGCCCTTGAAAATCTGGGGCAGAAAAAGAACCACTCAGCGTCCCAGACAGGTCGGCATAATTTGCAATTTGACTACTTACTAAGAGCTGAAGTTGAGGTAAAAGCTCACCTGTCAGCTTGGCACTGAGTCCAGCGGCAGCTAAGGTTCCTGATAAATTAAGTTGCTCACCATTACCGATTAAGCTACCTGAAAAATCTGGCTCGAGGCTTGTGACAACCAAGCTTCCTTGCCAACCTGTTTCAATTGAGTGGGCCAAATCTCCGCTTAGATTAATGTCTGGAAAACTTGTTTTGAGATAAGGATTTGGTGAAAAGGCCTTTGCCGAAAGACTTAGCTGCCCTGCTTGATAGCTTGCTTTTAGACTGTCAGAACTTGCCGTAGCCACAAATGCTGTGTTTTCACCCTCCAGCTTTAAGTCTAGCGTCTGGGTATTTTCTACGAGCCATTGTGCGGTTGCGCTGTAACTGCGTTCTAAGGGTTTTAGTTGGGCATTTAGCTCGAGCTGTCCCTTTAACCCTAATGGCAAATGGGCTAGTTCGGTAGCGCTTATCATAGCTAAGTTGCCTGATAGGTTTAAAGCATCAAGGTTTCCGTTTAGGGCAAAAAGTGTTACGCCATTAGCATCGTTTAATAGCAGGGTTCCTTCGAGATTACCTTTGGGGTTGAGTTTGCTAGCTTGAACATGAGCATCAATTTGCAGGCTCGAGTCGCCATTACTTACTGTTTCTACAACTTTCCCCGTTACTGCCCAGCCATCTGAGTCTAAGCTTGCTTTAAAGTCTGAATCTCCCAGGCGAATATCGGCACTTTTTTCATTTAAAGACCCCTTTAGCGACCAGGCTTGCTGGTCTAGTGTCCAGGCAAAGCGGCTAAAGCTTGGGAGCTCGCCTGAGCCTGTAAAAAGGATATCGTTATCAGTCTGAACGGCATTAAGCTTGCCGTAAGTTGTCGAGGCACTTAGCTCAAGGGTTGGATAAAGCGTGCCGCTTATATCGGCATTGACCCCGTAGACCATAGCTGAGCCAAGGAGGCTTGCCTCCCAGCCGTTGACACTTGCTACCAGCGAGACGGGAAGGGTACTAACCTCGCCCTCCAAAGCTGCTGTACCGAAAGCACCCTCACGGCTTAAACTTAGGTCAGTGGTCAGGGTGCCCGTAACAGGAAGTTGGTAACGCTCTGCAAGTGCTCTAATGTCTAGGGGGCCAGTTAACTTAAGTCGAGGGTCAAGGGGTGGCCCTGTAAGCTTACCTTGCAAGGTTTCATCAAAGATTAAAGCCAAATCAAGCGCCTTGTCGCTCACTTGCCCTGCACCTTTTACAGGAATGTCAAGCAGCTTGCCTTCAAACTCGAGCCCTTCGGTTTTTGGGGTATAAGAGGCGTCTAAAGTTGCGTTTAGCTTGCCATCATCATAATTTAGGTTAGCTTGGTAAAGCTCACCGTTTTTGCTTAGCTCGAGGCTGCCTAATTCATGAAGAGCTTTTAGATCTAAGACCAGGCTGTTACTTAAATCAGTTACTTTAACAGATGCCTGACCACTAATACTCAAGTCCTCATTAAAGGCGGTTATAGCAGTTTGATTGAAGTCTGCTGTGAGCAGGTCCTTTAGATAGTTTGCCTTTAAACCTTGATCGGTTGTTAGAGTAGCTGACCAGGCCTGATGGTAGGCAGCCTCGAAGCTTCCTGTAAGCAGGTCAAGACTGATCGCAGAAGCACTCGGGTTTTTAAGCTCGAGCCCAGCCGAGGTGACAAGTTGACCATCTTGCAAGCTCAAGATTCCAGAGCTTGCGCTAAGTTGCGTCGTTAAGACACCTGAAACGGGGGTCTCTTTGAGCGCATAGTTCAGAGCCAGCTCAGGTTTATTCAGTTGGGCCTGACCCGAAGCTGATAAAGGGCCAAGGCTAATAAGCAAGGTGTCAAGCTTGGAAAAGTTTGTCAGTGTGGCAGATATAGTGCCCGAAAAATTGTCATTCAAACTCAGATTGGTTTTTGCTAACGACAAGGTTTCAGGTGCGTTAAGTTTGGCAGCTAAGTTTAGACTTCGTAATGGGCCAGCTGTTTCTAAGTTTAAACTTACAGGCTCGTTCAGCTGAGGAATAACTAAGTTATCCAGTTGGGCCTTTCCTGTTAGGTCGCCTTCAGAAAGTAAAAATGTTCCTGCGATAGCCTCATTTAGACTATCAGTAGCATCAAGCTGAAATTGCCAACCTTCGGGAATGAGGGTTGTTTGTACAGTGCTTTGTATCTCTCTATCAAAACGGTTGAGTTTGCTTTTGAGCTTGCCCGACGCACTTAATTCGCCTGAGCTACGCTCTAAGACAAATTGGGCGTTACTTTGACTTTGTGCCAGAAGTTCTAAACCTTGCCCTTCAGCTTTGACGATAAAACCTGCCTCTTGGGGTTCAAACGAGGCGCTTATGGGGCCTTTGGCAAAAAGACTACTGGCAGTGAGGCGAAAACCCTCACCTGCATGGTAAGAAAATTGGCTTGAAAGATCGTCTAGAGGATAGCCAAGTAGAGTCCCACTGCCCAGACTCAGGCTCGAGCCTTCCAGATTAATTCGCCCCCAGCCCGAAGCGCTCAGTGTTGCCTCGGACCGACCCTCAACCCTTAGATTGGCTGCGGCTTTAGGTAGCCAGTTTTGACTGAGCCAGTCAAGACTTTCTGCTAGACCGACATCACCGTTTGCTTTGGCAGACCAGTTTCTATTTGGAATATCTACCAAGCCGTCAACCTTGGCCTGACCCCCTAGGGTTTGCCCACTTAACTGAGTTGTGACCAGAGCATCTTGATACTGAAAAGTTCCTTGTATGTCGGTGGCAGCTTCTTTAAAAAAGCGAATTGCCCCCTTATGGATTTCGCCAGCTATGAATAGACCTTTTTGATCATAGACCAGTTTAGCCGAAGCCTCGCCGCCTTCGATGCCTTTCCACCATCGTCTGGCAATCTTTGTATCTGCTCTACTTACGGTAGCGTTTAACTGAAAAGGAGCGAGCGAGACTTGACCTTGCGCCTCAAGACTACCCTCAGGGGTACTAAGGCGCGTATCAAGATTGTAAAAATTAGCGTCGGGTTTTATGGCAATGTGGTCGAGTTTAAAGTCGGGTAAGGTATAAGGTAGAGCCTCAAAATCTAGCGAGGCATTATTAAGCTCTAAGGTTTTTAAGTTTAGTTTAATGGCACTTGCGCCACTACCCGAAGGCGTTTTTAATTCTTTATAGTTTAGCTTCCCAGTTACATCTGTTAGATAAACCGATAAAGGAAGTTCACGCTTAATCAGGGAGAAGATAGCATAACGAAGCTTGAGCTGATCAATGTTTAGCTCGAGCCCAGGCCCTTTTAAATCTACCCCCTTAAGCTCGAGGCTTGACCAAAGTCCACCAGCTGACTCGTCAAAGCTAAGCTGAAAGCCTTGTTTGTTGGCTACCGCAACAACTCTATCTAAGATGGCCGAGCGAATAGGCGCAAGACGTGGAAGCAGGTAAAGTCCCAGGATAAGGGCAAAAGTAAGCAGAAAAATAAGAAGGCGTTTATTCATAGGCTTGACGCAAATAACTGTTGACGCAAGTAACTAAGGGCTTTAAAAAAGAATACGTCTCTGATGCACGGAAAAACGGTTCGCCTGCTTAGTTTTAGCTTGGGGTTAAAGGTCAAACCAGAACAGCTATGTTTGCCAGAAACCCAAAAAATCATAACAGCTTTAAACCGCCTCTGCTGTAGGAATGTCTCACAGATTCCCAATCGCTAACGCCAAATGGCTAGGCTTTTTAAACGAAGCCAGCTCGTCAAGCACGGTTTAAGATAGCACTCCTAGTATGAGAAGGTTGTTATGAATATAAAACATATTAATGTCCTGATTTCAGGCGATGTACAAGGGGTAGGTTACCGCGCTTTTGTTAAGCGCCATGCCCTTGATATGGGTTTATCTGGTTATGCTGAGAACCTTTCAGATGGTCGGGTCGAAGTCGTTGCCGAGGGGCCAGAATCTGAGATTTCGCATCTTTTGGTTATGCTCCGTAAGGGCCCTGCCCATGCAGCTGTAAGCAATCTTGAAATAAGCTGGGGAGAAGTGAGCAATCTTGCAGATTTCTATGTCTATTAAGCTTCTAAGTTTAGAACAACTAGAAAAGGTTCCGGGGGTGCTTGGTAAGATTTCTCGTGAGCGCTACGCTGACTATAAAGATGTCAGAGTTAGTAGCTTTAGTGATGTACCCCTAAAACCAAGCTTTAAAGCTGCACTTTCACAGCCTGGGCTTAGCATTATTGCCGAAGTGAAGCGCTCGAGCCCTTCCCAAGGTGCAATTGCTGATATTGACCCTGTTGCGGCTGCCTTGAGCTATGAAGCCGGCGGAGCTTCAGCGATTAGTGTTTTAACCGAACCGCGTCATTTTGGGGGCGAACTTGAGCATCTTGAACGCGTGAGTCAGGCGGTTTCGCTACCTTGTTTGCGTAAAGATTTTACCGTTCATCCGCAGCAAATGATTGAGGCAAAATCTGCAGGTGCGAGCGCAGTTTTACTTATTGTTGCGGTTCTTGCAAATGAGACAGCCGCTTATCTAAAGTTTGCCCATAGCCTGGGGCTAGATGTTCTGGTTGAAGTGCATGATGAGCAGGAACTTGACATTGCTTTAGCAAGTGGTGCAGAAATTATAGGGGTTAATAACCGTAACTTACAGACGCTCGAGATTGACCTGAATAATGCACCAAGGCTTATCAAGAAGGCAAAAGATAAAGGCTTTAAGGGTCTTCTTGTCGCTGAATCGGGCTACAAAACGCTTGATGAATTAAAGGCAATTAAATCTATAGCTGATGCGGTTCTAATAGGTACCAGTCTTGCAGGTAGTGACAATTTGCAAGCAGCAGTGGCAAAGCTAAAAGCTTGAGTCGGTCTCAGGCTCGAGCTGTGAAGTTTTGCATGTTTAGCTTGTAACAGAAGCGTAATAGCGATCTTTTAGTCTAACTTAAAGCTTGAATTTTAGCCAAGCTAATTATCTTTTCATCGTCTTTCCTATTCCGATCTGAGGTGACGTATGACCCGACTAGTTGACGCTATTGTTGATGTATTTTGTCTTGCTGATGAAGCAGAAACTAAAAACCAGACGCAAATAAGACAAAGTTTTGAAGATGCCCTGGTAGAAAGCTTATCTGAGGGAAAGCTTGATTTTAGGGCAGTTATGATTGAGGCTCATAAAAAGTTTTTGGGTCAACAGCCCGATGATAATTGGTTGATTGCTGCGACTCAGTGTCTCGAGATCTATACGGAGCTTAGCTTAACACCAAGACTTTTAAGTTGATTTTTGAGACTAAAGAAACTAACCGAAGGGCAAGTCTTAATTCTATAGGACTTGCCTGGGTTATTTTGGGGGTTCTGGCAATCCTAAACAAATATAGCAAATCAGGAGATTAAAGCTACAAAAGCATCATTAACTATAGTGTGAAAACCAATGTCTTTACGGAGGTCTTTACGAACGATAGATTTAATCTGATTCCAAAGATGCTCAATT
>JAHEBB010000285.1 GCA_024642575.1 Trueperaceae bacterium
TCCGCCTAAAAGCCCAAAAACCGATTGTATGAAAAAGGGTGGCTTAACCAGACCTCGGTCAACAAAATGCGCCAGATTATACAAATGGGCAATGTCGTAGCACTCAAACTCAAACCGTGTGCCATTGTCATAGCAAGTTGCTAAGATGTACTCGATGTCCTGAAAGCTGTTACGAAAAACGAGATCGCGCGTAGACTCGAGGTGCGGCTTTTCCCAGTCATGTTTAAACTCGGTGTGGCGCTCGAGCATGCGGTAAAGCCCAAAATTAATCGAACCCATATTAAGCGAGGCAAGTTCTGGCTTAAAAGTAGCGGCAGGTTTCACCCTTTCCTCTACGCGCATATACGGACTACCCCCCGTCGTTATATTGATAACAGCATTGGTTTTGGCTTTTATCGTTGGCAAAAATCTAGCAAAGGCTTCAGGGCTCTGGTCAGGCTTGCCCGTTTCAGGGTCGCGCGCATGCAAGTGCAAAATGGCTGCGCCTGCTTCGGCAGCGGCTATAGCTTCCTTGCTAATTTGCTCAGGCGTAATAGGCAAATAAGGCGACATGGACGGCGTATGAATCGCCCCTGTAATCGCACAACTTATGATGACTTTACCTGACTTAAGGCTCGAGCTGTTACTTGTCATAGTGTCTCCACATTGCCATCAATGCTCAAAGATTGTCCTGAAATGTTTTTGCCCCCATCCGAAAGCAAAAAAGCCACCATCGAAGCCATATCTTTAGGGCTGACCATTTTTCTTAGAGAAACCTTTTCTAAATAAATGGCTTTCATTTCTTCATGGGTAATACCCAGTTGTTTTGCTCTATCACGTATGACCCCTTCCATACGCGCGCCTTCAACCACACCTGGCAAAATAGCATTTACCCGAATCTGATCTGGCCCCAGTTCTTTAGCTAAACTCTGGGTAAAACCAATCACCCCAAATTTTGCTGAAGAATAGGGCGTGCGAAACGCATAGCCATGCTTACCTGCGGCTGAAGACATATTGATAATCGAACCACCACCTGCTTTTTTGAGCATGGGCACAGCCAGGCGCGTACAAAGGAACTGCCCCGTTAAGCAAACATCAAGGCAGCGCCGCCAGTCTTCAGGGGAAATGTCTTCAACACCTCCTGTTGGGCCAGCAATGCCTGCATTATTTATAAGTGCATCTAAGCCACCCAAGGTAGCCGTTAGTTTTTCAAACATGCGCGATACATCTTGCTCATTTGAAACATCGGCTTTGATGGTTTCTAAACCCTCGAGCTTGCCTTTAGCCGTTTCCAAGGCATCCTCGGAAATGTCACAAACCATTAGGTTTGCGCCTTGTGCATGCAGCGTTTCAGCAATGGCGTAACCGATTCCTGAAGCACCTGCGGTTATAAGCACCCTTTGCCCTGCAATACCGCCAACAAACCTGTTTGTTTGTCCTGTCATTACTAATCTCCTTTATTTATAAAAGTCTAAACCAGAACAGCTTGGCATGATAGGTTTATTAGCTTGCTATCAAAGCACTCTCGCGTAACTTTGCCATTACTCTCCTTAAAAAGCTCGAGCTTTACTCAGTTTACAAAAGATCCATCTCTGATTTTTCCTGTTGGCTTATAGAAAGCATTTGACAGCTATTTATGTTTCGTGTAGGCTTATGGGTACAACAATAAAGTAGTGCTTAAACGTATATCTTAAATC
The DNA here is from genome assembly GCA_024642575.1 of Trueperaceae bacterium. Classification (GTDB taxonomy): domain Bacteria; phylum Deinococcota; class Deinococci; order Deinococcales; family Trueperaceae; genus JAHEBB01. Next base: position 1,677 of record JAHEBB010000285.1, read on the forward strand.
ATCAAAAGAGTACTGATTTATTTGTTTTACAGTTTGGTTAAACGTTTAACCAAACTGAAGCCTAGGTTAAATAAAGGTTACAAAATTGCTTTCTGGCATTATCCCTGCCAAAGTAAAAAAGCAATTTGATAAGGAGAAAAGTATGAAACCCATCCGACTCTTTGCGTTACTAGGCATAAGCTTGTTCTATTTTTTAGCATATTCTCAAGAAAAAACAACTATCTATTTTGCACCAGGTGTCTATTTACCTACCACGCCTACAGAAACGAATCCCAATCCTCCTACAGCACTCACTTCTTTAATCGAAGAGTATGAAGCAGCTCATCCAGACATAAACATTGAACTTGTTGAAATACCCGAAAGTGTATCATCAGATACTTGGCGGGTCACCGTGTTTCAAGGGGAAAATGAGCCACATATTTTACCCAATAATTATATTCGCGTTTGGCAAGAATCCATAAATGACTGGTATATGCCGCTCAATACCTATATTACTCAGCCAAATCCTTATATACCAGAAGGTACGCCAGGGCATGAGAAATGGCAAGATTCCATTCCAGAAGTTGTTTGGAACACAACGGTAGATTCAAATGGTAACCAGTATCTCGTAACCGTTGACGCCGTAGCGGTTGGCTTATTCTTTAATAAAGACTTCCTGGAAAAAGAAGGACTCTCTACGGACTTTAGTATACCCACGTCCTTATGGTCCGATTGGGCGAGCATGATAAAAGATATGGAATCCCTGAGTAGTGCAGGTTATGAACCTCTAGCTTTGAGCATGAGTACTGCCACTCCCTTCAACTATAATTGGATAGATGGAGTAACCCTGACAAGTGTTTACCGCGACAGTATCGAGCAAATGTTTAAGCCTGATTCGGCGTGGCATGCTATGAGTCAAGAAGAAGGTGCATGTGCTATTCAGAATCAACTTATGTCTGCAAAAGACCCCCAGTTTTCTGATTTCATAGACATTTTAAGTGCCTTTGAACCTTACTGGATTGAGGGTTATCCATCAGCAACACCTGATGAAGCTTATCGTCTATTTATAAGTGGAGAAGTTCCCTTTTTACTTGCAAATGCAGCCGTTGATATGGCACGTGTTTTGCGTGACGCGGAATTCAATTTTGGTGTGAGTTACTTTCCACCTATTACAGGAAGCACCTCTCAATACGCCTCAAATGTTGATACTTCGTATCTTGTTGGCGGTTTTACTGCAGGCTATACCGTTTCAGAAAGAGCCGAGCGTGAAGGAGTTAGTGACCAAGTTGTCGATTTCCTTATGTATCTTACGGCTCAACCCCAGTGGTCTAAAGTTGTAACCGATGCTCCGAGGGCTGTTCCTACCTTGCTTGGTTTAGATGTACCCCCTGCGCTCGAGCCTCTAACTGCTTTTCTTGATCTGCCCATTCGTGCGTTTAAAGATCCTGACCCTCGTTTAACCAAGCGCTACGGTGAAGAACACCGACGCTTGATGCAAGAATTCTTTACGGGTCAAATTACCAAAGAACAACTCCTTGATAATGAAGATAGATTGATGCAGCGTGAGGCGGCGAAAGTTATTGCTGAAAACTCATGGACGTGTGATTTTTAAACCTTAACTAAAGGGTAAAGTCTCAAAGAAATCAAGAGACTTTACCCTTTAAGCTCGAGCCTAACAAATTAAGCCTCAATTATCTCTACAGTTGAAGGGCTTTGATTTTTAATGACATCCGTCTTTTTTTGGTAAATTAATAGATTTTTATACTAATCAATCAGCTATTCACATAATCGACAACTCCCTAGTTGACTACCCCATACTCCAAAAGGACTCAGCATGCTAAAACAAAGCGGTCACGCAAAAGAACTAGGTAGTAGACCTAGAAAAGCTAACTTTATTGTGCAGGTTTTGCAAAATCGCTATATCTATCTTGCTTTAGCTCCAGGATTAGCTTTACTTTTATTATTTGAATGGTATCCCGCGATTTCTGCTTTTTACAATTCCTTTTTCTTATGGAATGGTGGAAAATTACATAGCTTTGTGGGCTGGGAAAATTATCGATACCTTATGCAAGACCGAGCGTTTATTGCATCCCTACGAAATCTAACTATTTTTTTAGTGTTTCGAATTATTTTTCAAACGCTCTTTCCTTTTTTAGCAGCAGAACTCATTGTTAATCTCAAGAGCGAGCGTTGGACCAATTGGTGGAAAGTTATTTTTGTGTTTCCTATGGTTGTCCCTAATATTTTAATGTATTTGATCTGGCGTTTTATTTATAACCCTCAGGTTGGTGTTCTTAACAAAACACTTGAGCTATTTGGTTTAGGAGACTTAGGTCGCGCATGGTTATCTGACCCTGTTACAGCCTTGTGGGCTTTATCTTTTGTGCGTTTTCCTTGGCTACCAACCTTACAGTTTTTGATCATTTTAGGAGGCTTACAAGCTATTTCTAAAGAAGTTATAGAAAGTGCAAAACTAGATGGGGCTAATTGGTTTGCACGTATACGTTTTATCGATTTACCCATGGTTCGGGGGCAACTGATTTTATCAATGCTTTTAACAGCCATTTTCCTAACCCAACGCTTTGATCTTTTCTTAGTTTTAACCGACGGTGGCCCTGGTTATTCAACGATGGTACCGGCATTGCACCTTTATCAATCAGCTTTTAATTTTCTTGAGTTTGGTTATGCATCTGCGATTGGTGTCATCATGTTCATCATTATGCTGGCACTTACTGTGCTCAACCTTCGTTTAAGAAAAGGAGACCTGTAATATGCGCCTATTTAAAAATCTAAAACATGATTGGCCCTTTCAAATAGGTCTTCTTTTCTTTGGCATCATCACATTTTATCCGCTCATTCTGGTTCTCATTACCTCAGTTAAAACCAATACCCAATTTTATCAACAGTTTTGGCTTCCTACCTTGCCCTTTCATCTCAGTAATTATGTTGTCGCCTTTGAAAGGGTTTACCGCTTTATCCTCAACAGTCTATTTTATTCTGGAACAGTCATTGTAGGGGTTGCTGTTTTATCAAGTATCTGCGGTTTTGTTTTTGCGCGATACCAGTTTCCAGCCAAACGTTTTCTTTTTCTTTTATTTATCAGTTTAATCATGGTACCCGGCGTACTAACACTGGCTCCAAAGTTTATTCTAATTAGAGATCTAAAGATGCTCAATCAGCCTTTGGGGCTAATTATTCCATGGTTATCTGCGGGTTTGGTTCTTTCAACTTGGCTCATGCGCTCTTATTTCGAATCTCTGTCACAAGATCTTTTTGACGCCGCCTATATAGATGGCGCATCTGATCCACAAATTTTCTTGTGGCTTGCTATACCTTTAGCTAGACCCATGCTAGCAACCGTTGCCATCACCTCACTAATTGCTACATGGAATGATTTAATTTGGCCCTTGGTTACTATTTCAGATAGAAAATGGATGCCTTTGGCCCAAGGCTTAGTACAGTTTTCCTCGAGCTTCGAAACAGACTGGGGGCCACTTTTTGCAGGTTATGTTATCGCCTCTGTACCTCTACTTATCATTTTTGTCTTTGCCATGAAGCAGTTCATTTCAGGTTTAACTTCAGGTGCCGTAAAGGCTTAGGAAACTATTTAATGAGAAGGGAACTAAGTAGATTGACTCACTGTACATTGACTATAGACGATTTTTTAAGAAACACAGGGAAACTAGAGTGACTGAATCACCTCCTAATATCTTACTGATAACAACCGATCAACAGCGGTTTGACACCATTGCCGCTCTGGGAAACCCTTTAATACAGACACCTAATCTTGATCGTCTAGTCCAAGAAGGTACTGCCTTTACCCATTGCTATACACCCTCTCCAGTCTGTGTTCCAGCTCGCCACGCACTTGCTACGGGTCTGCCGCCTCACCAAATAACGTGTTTTGATAATACTGTTGATGAAATGCCTTTTCCGAGTTTAATGGAGCGTTTGCAAACCCAAGGCTATCAGACACATGGGGTAGGAAAAATGCACTTTAGCCCTGACCCATGGCAAAATTGGGGGTTTGATAATCGGGACATGTCTGAAGAAATTCAAGAAATCACAAGTGACAAGGACGACTTTTGTCGGTTTCTACGTGAAAATAATTATGGTCATGTCAAAGAGCCTCATGGCCTAAGAAGTGAAATGTACTATCTGCCCCAACCTTCCCAGTTACCCGAAAATCTTCACAACACGGCCTGGGTAACGGATCGTTCCCTTGACTTTCTTAAGCAACGAGATAAAGACAGACCCTTTTTCTTGTGGAGCAGTTTTATAAAACCTCACCCCCCCTTTGAAGTACCTACACCCTGGAACAAATGCTATCGTGCTACCGAAATGCTTCCTCCTTTTAGACCCGAAGGTTTTGAAAAGCTTCTTAGTTATTGGAATCATTATCAAAATCGCTATAAATACCGAGGTAATGGTTATGACGAAATGCTGGTTCGAACAATGAAAGCCGTTTATTACTCTTGTATTACCTTCATTGATTATCATTTGGGAAGAATTTTGGAGGGCTTGGGAAAAGATATAGATAACACGCTTATTATCTTCACATCTGATCATGGAGAGCTCTTAGGAGATTATGGTAGTTTTGGCAAACGATCCATGCTAGATGCGGCAGCTCGAGTGCCTATGATCGTTCGTTATCCCAAAAAGTTTTCTGCTGGAAAACAAATTGAAACTCCCACAACTCTTTTAGATATCTGGCCGACCTGTCTATCTCTTGCTGGTAGTTCGAACTGGAGCACAAGCAAAGAAGGTCAAAACTTGCTTGATGTTGCTGAAGGCAATACAAATCGCGATACGGTTTTTAGCCAATTCAGTTTCGGAGCTAAAGGTTTATATGCCGCTATAATGCAAAATCTTAAGTATATCTACTCAGCTGCTGACAATAAAGAGTGGTTATTTGACTTAAGGTTAGACCCAAATGAAAGCCATAATTTCGCAAATAATCCAAGCTATATAAGTCGTCAAGAGAAACTGAAAAGTAAACTCATTCAACGGTTTGCTAAAGATGGCTATGCTGATCCCCTTGAAGGTGAGGATTGGCGTATTTTTCCTCCAAGCTTAGTTTCAGACAATCCTGATGAATTGTTACTCTTTCAAGATCCTTGCGCATAGACCCGATCTATCCTAGAGATTAAATTGTACGTTTTATCTTTTGCCTCGTACTCAATAAAGCGGATACTAGAAAAATCTTTTACTAAATTCGTACTTGCTAATTTTTTGCAAAAGTGTATTTTGATCATAACAGTATGGGGTTTTGATAAACCATCGTATCATTTAGCAATCGTATATTGTATAGCGATTTCAAATAGTTTCAACGAAAAGGTCTGCGCCTTGAAAAAAAGAAAACCTACCCTTTCTGATATTGCAACTATAGCAGGTGTTTCTGCAGTCACGGTTTCCTACGTGATTAACGGTAGAAAATCAGGTTCTGATCGAATTAGTCTAGAAACACGCACAAGAGTTCTAGAAGCTGTAAGGAAACTTAACTATGTTCCAAA
>JAHEBB010000286.1 GCA_024642575.1 Trueperaceae bacterium
CCAGCCAATGCGGTCACTACGGTGGTGTTCAGTATGACTTTTTCGATAGGTAAACATACCTCTATAGTACGACGCTTGAACCAAAGAGGCCTGTTTGATGGGAGATTAGTTTGGCTCGAGCGTTACCTCATCAGGTAAAACAAGCTCATAGCCATAGTTGAGATTAGCTTTGCTAATTTTCCCTGTAAAACGTAAAAGGATGGTTTCGCCTCCTGTAGGCGGATTGCTAAATTCGGTGACTAAGTGCCAAGGTGTTTTAGGAACACGTAATGAAACCTTCCCCTTTTTTGATTCGGCTAACGAGTCAGCAAAGTAAACCTCAGAATTAGCAAGATTGTTATCTTTTAGAATAATTTTGTGCTTCTTATCTAAAGCGGTAAACAAAAAGTAAACGCCATCTTCATGAGCACTAACAGTAAACATTTGCGGTTTCGAATACTTCTGGTAGTCATTGAGCGATGTAACTGAGTAAAGCCAGCCTTGGCTAAAGTCTTCGCCTTCTTTGAGAGGAGGTCTAGTGAAATCATTGGTTATGTGAAAACTATAGTGATAGTAGAAGTCTTCGGCAATCTGCTTGCTATATGAAGCATTAAAGGTCAGAGAAACACCATTAAATAAAAGGCTAAAGTTATCTAGACCCGTTACCTGCACAGAGGTTTGTTCGGCAATTTGCTCAATAAAATTACTCAATTCTAAATAGCCAGGAAGAGGTCTATTTTGCTCTGGTGAACTAAGCCCACTGTACATGCTGAGCCTTAGACTTTGAGCTGGTTCAGGAATATTTAGAGTTAGGTAGCTGGAAACAAAGTTGGCTTCCTGTTTTGTAATAGTGACGCCTTGAGGCTCGAGCCCTTCCCTTAAAAACGCTTCACTAAGCCAGGGCTCAAACGAAAGACAGTTATGGTATTTACCCACCACTCTTAAATCAAGTGCCAGACAAGCTTCACTAGGCCTGACCATGAGTGGGTCTAAAGCTGCAAATCTCGGAATAAGCACCCAGGTCAGGAAAGCCAAGAAGATGCCAGCAAAGCCAAGATAGGGCAAGCTATAAAGCTGAAACATGCCTTGCCTAATAGCTTTAGGTTTGCCAAGTTCCTGCAAAGCTCTTTGACTAGCCTCAGCTTCACTAAAACCTGCAAGTTGATGCACCAAAACTTTGTCTTGAATATGGGCAGCTAGTTCTTCTTTTATTTCCTTGCGTTTATGTCCCCAGAGTCCTGTGGTTGCTTGCTTTAAATACCTCTCTACATCCTTATTCATCACATCTCCCAGAGTGCCCTTACCTTGCTATTAAAGGTTTCAAATTCAGCGCGTTTTTGCTCGAGCTGTTTTTTGCCTGCTTCGGTCAGATAGTAGTAGCGTCTGCGTGGGCCACCACTATCACTGGGTGCAAATTCGGCTTTGACCAGCTTGGCTTTTTCCAGGCGGTGCAGAGCAGGGTAGAGGCTGCCTTCTTTAAAACTAAAGTAACCATCGGTACGGATATTGGCTTCGCTGATGATTTCTAGGCCGTATTTGGGGCTATCTTCTAAAATGCTTAACAAGATGAGATCCAGGTTTCCGCGTAACAAACTATTGTCTGACATGCTTTCTCCTTAAGTATATAGAAATGCTAGGTAGTAGCTATATAGTAATCCTAGGTAGAAAGTCTGTCAATAGGCTTAAAGGCATCAGATAAGTATTAAGGCTCGAAGCCAGCCTGTAACAAGAAGGTTGAAAAGCAAGCAAACCACAAACCTGCTGATAGTCATAGCCTTTTCGCTTGATTCTTAAAGAATGAAGCGCGATCTTTGATTGTTGAAATAAATACCAAACCCGATCTCAGTTGTAAGCTAGCGGGATGGAGCGTCATAAATCTCGTTAGCGTTTATTAAGCGTATGATCGGGTTTGGTATCGCTAAGTAAACTGCGACCTTAGGCTCATTTGCCTTTGCTATGCTTAAGATGGTTAGTGGGTTGGTTTTTATGATGGGTTTGCTATATCTGGTTATCCTTTTATTACTCTGGCGCTTTGCTTTCTGGTATCCACGTAGGGTACCAGGTCTAAGTCGGCAAGCTCCTTTACTGCTTGGTCATAGAGGTGTGCGGGGCAAAAAACCTGAAAATACCTATGAGGCATTTAAACTTGCTTTTGATGAAGGCTTAGACGGCATAGAGTGTGATGTGCAGCGAACCCATGACGGCAAGTTAGTGCTCTTTCATGATGCCAAGGTTAAAGAGGATGTTTTAACGCAAATGCGTTTTCATGAGCTGCAAGCTTCAGCAGAGCCCTTTGGAACTTTGGATGAGCTTTTAGAATTGGCTAAAGCCTATCCTGGCACCCTTTTAAATATAGAACTTAAAACCGATGTGCTTTGGTCAAGGCTCGAGCGTGACACCCTCGCTGCGGTTAAAGCATCAGGTTTACTTGACCGTGTGATTTTTTCAAGCTTTAATCCAATGTCTATTTTACATATGAGGTTGCTCAGCCAAAGGGCAAGAGTTGGCCTCTTATATAGCCCAGATATGCCAGCGTTATTAAGAAACGGCTTTTTAGCCCCCTGGTTTCACGTTGACGCCCTTCACCCGCATGAATCTCAGGTAACGCCCGAACTTTTAAAGCGTGCCAAGGCTAAAAACTTAGCCATTAATACCTGGACAGTCAATGAGCCAATGAGAATTACCTCGCTTTACAGGTCAGGGGTCAACGCTATTATTGGCGATGATCCTGCTGTCTTGTTAGAGGCCGTCAAAGCGGTTAAAGCAAGTGATTAAAGGTTGAATTATGAAGCTGATAACCCTGACAATTCAATTAACTAAAGAAAGTTTGCTTTGTTGCCAAGCTAAGTCAGCCTATAAAAACAATTATTTTGTCTCTGAGGAGTTTTCACAAAGGTATGGGAAGGGTGGAAAGAGTCGTTTGACTAGACATAAGTGGCTAGTAAACTTTTCCACTCTAGGTTTATGAAATGACGCTAAGGCGGAAAGTTTCATATTATTCATAGAATGGGTAGGCTAGACTAACACATATGTCCGCAACACTAATTGTAGCTGTTGATGATGATTTAGGCATCTTGAAACTAACTCAGGTTAGTTTAGAGAGTGCTGGTTATAGCGTCTTAGCTTACGACAATCCTTATGACGCTTTAGATGAACTCAAAGAGGGTCTTAGACCCGATGTTATCGTGAGTGATATTACGATGCCAGCCCTTGATGGCTTTGGCTTTTATGGCAAAGTGCGAGAAATTACTGAGTTACGCTCAGTTCCTTTTTTGTTTTTAACCGCTCTAACTGACCGCAGCAATATTCGCCGAGGTATGACCCTTGGTGCCGATGATTATTTGACTAAGCCGTTTGCCCGCGATGAACTTGTCGACGCCGTTGAAGTCAGACTTAAGCGGGTTGCTGAACTTCGCCGACCTGTTGAAGGCATGGTACGCGCCAGAGCTTTAGGCGCGCCGATGGTTGAGCAAAATAGTGAGCGTTTAGACTGGGACTCATTAAAAGCTTTAGAGTTGCTTTTTTACCTGCTCGAGCACCGTAACGGAGTTACAACTTTTGAAGTTGCCGAAGCTCTTTGGCCTGGTAAATCAGAGTCAAAAGCGAGCAGCAGCTTTCACACCACGCTTTACCGTTTGCGTAAGGCAATGGGCGGCGAACTGATTGAATCAGCAAATCGCCGTTATTATCTGCACAGCAAATTCCGCATTGAATATGACATTGATCAGTACCGCCAGTTAAGTCTAAAAGCCAAAGAGAGTAATCGCTTGCTTGACTATAGCCGCGCTATAGACGTTTATCGTGGAGACTTTCTTTTGGGCTTTGATTCTATCTGGGTTGAAGATGCCCGTTTGAGCATTCATGCCGATCACTTAACCTTACTCCAATCGGCTGCTGAGACGGCCTATGAGCAAAAAGAGCTCGAGGCAGCCACACGTTTCTTTCAGCTTATGACCGAGCACGAACCTTTTAGTGAAACAGCCTGGGAAGGTATCGCTAAAGTTTGGGAAGCTAGAGGCGAAAAAGCCAAAGCTGCCGAAGCCAGAAATAAACTTGATAGTCTCTTTGCCTCTGAAGAGTGGTAACAATCGTTCTTTGAACACTTAGCCAGAAGGTTTTTCTTCTGGCTTTTTTATTTGTGACAAAATGCCAAATGGGTTTATCTGTGTTTGTTCCCATCAGATGAATTTGCCTTTCACCAATACCAAAAAAATTCCCTTCCATCCCCTTTTTCTTCTTGAAATGGTATCTTGAGCCCATACTGAGTAAAAAGAAACGTGAGGTCTAATATGATTATTGAACCAAGAATTAGAGGGTTTATTTGCGTAACGACCCATCCTACGGGTTGCGAGGCAAACGTCAATGACCAAATTGCCTATGTCAAATCTCAAGCTCCTATTAGTAAGGGACCAAAGCGGGTTTTGATTGTGGGCTCATCTACCGGATATGGCTTAGCTTCGCGTATCACGACGGCCTTTGCCTGCGGAGCCAGTACAATAGGTGTCTTTTTTGATAAACCTGGGACCGATAAAAAACCAGGAACCGCAGGTTGGTATAACACAGCTGCCTTTGATAAAGCGGCTAAAGCAGAAGGTATTTATAGTAAAAGTATCAATGCTGATGCTTTTGCGCATGAAACCAGGGCTCGAGTCATTGACATCATAAAAGAAGACCTGGGTCAAATTGATTTGCTTGTTTATTCGATTGCTGCACCTGTCAGAAAAATGCCCGATACTGGTGAAATAGCTCGTAGTACCCTAAAACCTATTGGAGAACCCTATACCTCTAAAGCGATCAATACGGGTAAAGATGAAATTTACTCCGATACCGTTGAACCCGCCACGCCTGAAGAAATCGACAGCACCATAAAGGTTATGGGTGGGCAAGACTGGGAACTTTGGGTGAGCGCCTTAAAAGAAGCGGGTGTACTGGCTAAAGGCTTTAAAACCACAGCTTACAGCTATATTGGGACGCCTATTACCTGGCCGCTTTACTGGCATGGCAGCATTGGTAAAGCCAAAGAAGATCTCGAGCGTGCTGCGCGAGAAAATGCTAAGCGCCTTTCGGCATTAGGTGGCGAAGCTTATGTCAGTGTTTTGAAAAGCGTAGTGACTCAGGCAAGTTCCGCCATTCCGGTTTTGCCGCTTTATATTGCGATTGCTTTTAAAGTGATGCAAGAAAAAGGCACGCATGAAGGCTGCATTGAGCAAATATACCGCTTAATGCGTACCAGATTGTATCCAGAAGACGGCAAGATGCATACGGATTCTGAAGGTCGTTTGCGGGTAGATGACTGGGAACTCCGTGAAGATGTGCAAACGGAATGTAACCGCCTCTGGAATGAAGTGAATCAAGAAAATCTTCTTGAACTCACCGATTATGCCCTTTATAAGCATGAGTTCTTAAGACTTTTTGGTTTTGATATGCCTACTGTTGATTACTCGGCTGAAGTTAATCCAGAAGTTGAGTTCGGTGCCCTTGACTGGACCGTTTAGGTTTAATAAACTTTGGGCATTTTCTCTGAACTAAAGGAGTAGTTTAAAGGCCACCTTGAAGTTAAACTTTACTTCAAGGTGGCCTTTAGCTTTTGACAAGCATTTAACACTCGAGCCTTTAAAAGCTATAGCATGCCAATTCCAAATGTGAAGTTTTACCCTCCAGAACACAGTATTTTCGCCTCTCGTGTAAGTATCTTGTAATAATTATGAGAGAATTATTGTAGGCAGATGAATATTTGTAAGAATTTTGTAAGAGTTTGATTGTTAGAGTGCGTGCATCAAGCCAGGCAGCATGTAGATTATGGTGGTTTGGTTAAGGAGATTTTTCATGATGACGAGTACCTGCCCCAGAGTGGCGGGGATGGAAACAACATTACCTAAACGATTTGCTCTCCTTCCTTCCTCAGATGGTTATATGAAAGTAAATGTTGCAGCACGCTGCGTGGGTTATGTATGGCCTGAGCAAGAAAAGTGGCTCGCAAAAGATTCTAGAGGCGCTATTTTAGATACTGGGGCAGGTCAATCTGTCCTTGAAGCTGTAACGGCTGTATTTCGTGCCTACGCCGATTAAATTTTACGCTAATTAAATTTTAAACCGCATTTCGCCCCATATATGGATCTACAGAGAGTGGTTAAGCCACTCTTTTTTTATGCCCGCTCGAGCCAATATGGCAAACCCTTTAGCACCTTTAAAGATTCTGTTCTAGTTTCTAAGGGCTATCTAGAGCCATACACACAAAGTTTTATGAGAGTGAAATAGCATACGGAATATACACTTGAATATTTGAATATTTCCTGCTACTATAGTCTTCGCTCAACTCGAGCCTGAAAGGTAGGTGCAAAAACGTGATTTTACCCAAGACTGAGTCTTTAGAAAACAGTGCAGCGCGCTGTCTCATGGTTGGCATGTTTGCACCGATGGGGAAAGTTCGACCTAGGCTATCTTAAAAGGTAGTGCTAAGTAAGCTTCTCCGGTGTCTAAAACACCGGGTTTTTTTTGCCCACAAACCCATTTCAAGACATTTGCTAACTAAGTGTCAGCGTAGAGCTGTGCCTGAAAGGATGTACTTATGATTCATACCCAACTTATTTATATGCTTGCAACCGAGAAAACCCGTGAAATGCAGCGCCTTAGTAAAAGCTACCGCATTCAGCAGCTTTCTCCAGACAAGGAAAAACAACCTCGAATTCAGAAATACTGGTTAAACCGCTACATCAGTTAAAGAACATTTTTATAACTGTTTCCTGGCGGTAAACCCAAAGACTCATGAGGAGGACTATGCAGTTTAAACCATCTAGTCTGAGTCGGATGCACCGCATCTAAGCTTAGCCATATAGGGCAAGATGTTGCCCAAGAGATACGGATTTACCAAAGGTATAAGGCTATTTCAATTTTTGCCGCGGGAGGCAGTTATGTATAACCATGATGTTTACTATAGACAGGCTTTAGAACGCGCCGAAGCTATAAGAAATGAACTTGCTCGGGAACGTTTGGTTCCCAGACAAAGCGTTAGAGCTAGAGTAGCTTTAAGCTTGCACCGTTTAGCAGACAGGCTCGAGCCCAAGCGCTCAGTCGAACCGCTATCCTATTAACTAAACTTTTTTCTTCATTATTCTCTCTCCTTAAGCCCCGATTTTATCGGGGTTATTTTTTTGCGCCAATGGG
>JAHEBB010000009.1 GCA_024642575.1 Trueperaceae bacterium
CAAAAACGTCTGGTTTTGGCAGTAGCCCACCGACCTGCACTCATTGGTGTAGCAAATACCGTGCTTATTTTGGAACAAGGCAAACTGAGTATCAGAGAGAAATCCTTAAGCTAGGTTTTGAGTCTACAAGACTATCGAGCGTAAAATGAATAACTATTTATGATGAATATTGGCCTGCTCATGACCTACAACGAAGCGGACATGATTGATGAAATGATGGAAGCTAATCGGCATCATGTTGATACCATTTTTGTTTTAGATGGTTCTGATGATGGAACCGATGAGCGCTTAAGACGCTACCCTGAAGTCGAGCTTATTTTAAAAGATAAGGATGTTGTGGGAACTGGGCGGGTCAAGGATTTTCATCGGCAAGCGCTGCTTGAGGCGGCCCATGAGCGCTACGGCACAGGTCACTGGTTTACGCTCATGCATGGCGATGAAATCTTTCATGACAGCCCTAGAGACATTATTCAAAAAGCGGAAAAGCAAGGGGCAAAACGGGTGAACTGGGCGGTCATGCAGTTTTTTATGCATCTTTCAGATGAACCCTTAAATACTGCATTACCTGTCGAAGAGCGGCTTAGCTGGTATTCGCCTTTTTGGGTAGAGATTCGGCAGTTTAAGTCTTCAGCAAAAAGTCATTATGGTCAAAAGCATCATCAGGTTATACCTGAGGGAGTGGGCTGGCAGCCTTATTGCAAAATGCCCCTTTTGAAACACTACCCATACCGCAGCCCTGAGCACATGCGGTGTCGGCTCGAGCTTATGCAAGTAAGAGCGTTTTCGGGTACTGTCAGTGAAGAGGGTATCTACCGTGAAACCTTTACTTCAGCCTACAAAAAGGCCTATAAATTTGGGGGCGATTTTGGCGATTTTGAGCTATCAAAACAAGGCAATCTTCTTAGTATGCTCTGGCGCTGGCGTAAACTGGTCAAGCGATGATCTATCAATTTCCTGAGCTTTATGATGAGCAGTATCAGACTTACCGAGAGGATTTGCATTTTTATAGCCAGCTTGCTAGCGATTACGGTTCACCTGTTTTAGAGCTTGGCGCTGGTACGGGGCGTGTTAGCCTTCATCTGGCAAAAGCTGGCTTTGAAGTTAGAGGGCTCGAGCTTTCTGCTGAAATGTTGGCTGAAGGCAAGAAACGCATTACTAAGGCCAAGTTAGATGACTTGGTTAAGCTCGAGCCAGGCGACATGCGTGACTTTGATTTGGGGCAAAGCTATCCTTTAGTCATTGCGCCTTTTAATGCGCTTATGCATCTTTATACCCTTAAAGACCAAGACATTGCTTTTGCCTGCATTCGTAAACATTTAAAGCCTGATGGTCTTTTTGCGTTTGATCTTTACAATCCGAATTTTGCAAGTCTTGAGCAGCTTACAAGGCTTGACGAATGGGATACTGTCGGTGGACAAAACAGCGAACTCTTTCTCTACCAGAGCCATGACCAAGATAAGCAAATTTTGACTTCAAAGTATTACTTAGACAGTACCGATGAGGCAGGCTTTCTTAAGCGGAAAATGGCCGTTTTGACCCAGCGTTACTACACCAGGTTTGAGCTCGAGCGTGCCCTGACACAAGCTGGCTTTAAGCACATCAGGTTTTTTGGGGAGTTTGACCGTAGCCCTTACAGTACAGAGGCAGGACATTTGATTGGACTGGCTAAGGTTTAAACAATGGTTCGGTCAGGGTCACCCATCAAATTAAAGGCTGACCAGAAGTAAGGGTTGGGGTGTTCAGCACGAACTTTCAATTGAGCTTCGCGCAAGGATTCGGTTACGGTTTTGCCTTCATTTAACGCGGTATAAAACGCAATCATAAGTTGAGCAGTCTGGGTATCTTTAACCGCCCAAAGGCTAACGACTAGAGCAGGCGTACCCGCAAAGAAAAAGCCCCTTGCAAGACCAAACACTTCATCACTGGCATGACTACTGGTAATACCTGTTTCGCAGGCCGACAAAACCACCAAAGACGCCGAAAGTTTTTGCTGATACAAATCTCTGGCGGCTAGCCAGCCATCATGAAATTTGAGGCCAGAAAACATGGGGTTATCGGGTCTAAAGACGCCGTGTGTGGCAATATGCAAAACTTTAGCAGCGCTGGCCTTGGTTTTAAATTGCTCGAGCGTTGCTGAATCGCCCAGAAAAGACCTTGAATGTTTAAAAAGGCCAGTTACTGCTTTAATTTCTTCTTCGACGGTGGGGATATCTTCAAAGGGTAAACCAAAGGCCAGTAAATCTTCACTGCCTTGATGGACTTGCTGAGCACAGTGTAAATACACGGCAGCGCTAGGCGCCAGCGATAATAGGGCATGGTCATTGAGATAGTTTTGCCCATCAAAAAGTGCCGCAAAGGGTACACCGTGTAAGTTGCCATAAGGCACAATAATGACTTGCTCACCCTTTAGCTCGAGCGCTAAGGGTTTAATGAGTTGATCATAGAGCGCCTGCAAAACAGCATTGGTACGTAAAAGGAGCATATCTGCACTGTAAACCTGGGCATAAGCTTGTCCTTGAGCGACGCGGCTCATAGAAAAACTAAGTCTATCCAGATGGTCTTTTACTTCGCCAAGTAAGCCTAAATTCCTAACACAGCGTATGCCTTCTTTGGTTAGTATAAAGGCTAAAAGCTCATCCTTTAAGGCAAAAAATTCTATCAGTAAATGACGCTCTGAAAGCTGTCTTTGAATATCACATAAAGCAGGTACAGAGGCTGCTTGCAGATTGTTGGCAGCGCCCAGACGCTCAATTTCGTGGCGCAAACTGGTGATATTTTTTTCAAGCTCACGAATAAGCTGCCAGCTGGGGCTTTGTGGCCCTTCTTTTTCGGCATGATCATAGTGTTCATTTAGCTTATTTCTGGCCTTAGACAATTCGCTTTCTAAGCTTTGTATACGTGGACTGTCATTTTGCAGGTTTAAACCTGAAGCCATCATATCGAGCAAAGCTCTAGCTTTTGACCTTTCAACAAAATGAAAGGCGTCTGTAACACGTTCCTGATTTAAAAGTAGAGCAATCAGATCAGTATAAACCTCGAGCTTTTCGCCAAAGTAGGCTGCCTTAAATTCATCAATAGCAAGACTGGCCCTTACATCTTCTAAAATCTCAATGGCTTTTAGAAACTGCGTTTCACTTTCCTTTTGATCTCCTTGAGCCTGCGCGGCAAGACCAAGTAAGCGGCAAGAGCGAATCATGAGGTCGGGTACGGCTAAATCTTCAGCTAGACTTTGTGCCTCTTTTAAAAGCTTGAGGTCAGCTTGACCCCTGCTTAACTCATAGGCCCTGGCCAGAAGCATAAGCCCAATGGTTTTACCCACTTTAGAACCTGCTGCTTCTAAAGCCGTAATCGTTTGGGGTAAGTCTTTAACGAGACTTTCAGGTGACTCACCTTGCTCTAAAAGATAGGTTGCCTGATAAAGTTGCGCCCAGGCAGCTTGAACCTCATTACCTAGGCTTAACCAACCTTGTTTCGTGGTTGCTAGTAAGTCACTTGCCTCCTGGTAATTTCCTTGTTTTGCCAGGGTCATACCAAGTAAGGTCTGGGACTCGAGCGTTTCCAGTTGCATATTGCGCTCACTAAAGCGCTCAATGAGCTCTCTTGATAGGCTCTCAGCTTCATCAAGCAAGTTTAGGTCAAAGCGCACTCGAGCTTCCTCTAACTGAGCCAGTGCCATATCGACACTTTCCCCAATGCTGGCAAAAAGGGCCTTTGCTCTTGATAAGGTATCAAGCACCAAACCTAACCGACCCTCACGCCTGTAGGTTAGCGCCAAGGCAATAAGCGTACCGGCTAAGAGGTGCGTATTATCTAGTTGTTCAAAACAATCAATGGCCCTTTGAAAAGCAGTTCTGGCTTCTAAAAAATTATCTAAATCCTGATAGACATTCCCTAGATTAATGTCAGTACGCGCGACCGCAAACTCATCCCCTAGAGACTCATAAAGACTTCTAACCTCATGGAGTGTGGCGATGGCTTCCTGAAAATCCCCCAAACGCCAGCGAATAATGCCAATATTGTTTTGCACTTTGGCAACATCTTCAAAAGAATGATGCGTTTTGAAACCTTGCTCGGCCTCAGCAGCCAAACCAAGCGCAGCTTCAAAGTCACCTCGCATGGCGTAGGCTTGTATTTGCCGAGTAGCAACCTTGTAAGACTCGAGCGCTAAACCCTGAGCTTTGTAAAGCGCCCTTGATTTATCAAAATTATCTAATGCCTGCTCAAATTTGCCTTGTACCGTTTGTCCTAAAGCCAAAGCCCAGTGCGCCAGTGCCAGAGCTTCGGGTTTTGCCAGATAGGTTCCCAGATCAAAGGCTAGAAGGGCCAGTTTGTACGCTTGAGAAGGGTCAATATTAAGAAATTTATCAATTTCAAGCTTGATCTCTTTAAGCTGTTTTAGCCCTAATTGATGATCTTCAAAAAGCAAAAAACGGTGGTCTTTTTCAGTCTCTAAAAGTTCCTGAATTAAATGGGTATTACTAAGAAGAGAGACTGTCACGCTGTATCAGTTGTAGCATGTTTGCTTAAAAAAATTCGATGTAATTCGTAACACTGCTAAAAGCGAAGAAAGGTACTTCTGGAAAGTTTTTTGCCCTCAATCCTGCTATTTTAATGACTAAAGAACCATTCTATACAAGGAGATTAAACTTGAAAAATGTTATTGAATTAGAGCCCGAATTTCTGGTTTTTTTGCTTGAGGGTAGTCGAGCCTTTGTTAATCCAAAAGAACTCTTAGAAGATATCAGCGCTGAAGATGCGGTTAGGGAAGTTTCGGGGGTGAATCACACTATTGCCCGAATTATTGCGCATTTGCAGTATTGGCAGACCTGGTTTTATGAGGGGGCAACGGCTACGCTTTTGCCCTACCCAGAAAAGAATGATCACTCCTTTCCTCAAGTAAATGCCGAGGAGTGGGAAGAGGTGCGGAGTGATTTTTTAGCTACCCTCGACAAGATTAAAGGGCTTTGCTCGGATAGTGCTTTGCTCGAGCGTTCTTTTAGTCAAGGTACAAATATAGCAGGGGGGCACAGTGAACGCAGCGTTGCCATGACCCTGCTTTATACGGTAGCTCTACATAATGCCCATCATTATGGGCAAATTATTACCCTTAGGCAAATGATGGGCAAATGGCCACCTCAAGCTGGGAGTATGACTTGGTGATTTAATTAAGGGCGGCAGTTATGCAGACCTCAACCAGTAACCCTGGGTCGGCCAGACGCGCTTCCACACAAGCCCTTGCGGGCCCTTGAGCATCAGGAATCCAGGCATCCCATATTTCATTCATGGCGGAAAAATCTTTAATGTCACGAAGATAAATGGTCGCTGATAAAAGCTTATGTTTTGAGCTGCCAACTTGTTCTAAAAGGCTATCGACTTTAGCAAGAGTGCTGCGGGTTTGTTCTTTAATATCTGCGGTTTCATCATCAGCAACTTGACCTGCCAGATAAACCGTGTTGTTGTAGGTGACGATTTGGCTCATGCGCTGGTTGCTGTGGTGACGCTTTATGGACATAGCGACCTCCTAATAGGGTTTAAGTATCTTATCGGGAGAGGGGTTTTGAAAAGCTCGAGCTTCTTACATAGCAGAAAAATATGCCCGCTCAATCGAGAAAGTTTTGAATGTTGACCCTAATCCAGAAACCTTTATAGCTATAGCGCTTTTGAGATGCCATTATTTGCACCCTATCTAAAAGCAATTGTAGTTGATAACTTATGTCAGCCAAATAACTTACCAAACTTGTAAACTACTTATTAAATGATGCTTATGACTGTTCTAGATTTCTTTCGAGAACCTTGGCCCTGGTATATTGCTGGACCACTCATTGGCTTAACGGTTCCGCTTCTACTCCTACTTGGCAATAAAGATTTTGGTGTCTCTTCAAACTTGCGCCATGTCTGCTCAGTTTTTGGTAGCAAGGTTAAATTTTTTAGCTACGACTGGCGTAAAGAAGGTAGCTGGAATTTACTATTTTTCTTGGGGATTGTACTGGGGGGCGTTGTCGCAGGTGTTTGGCTTGCCAATCCTGAAGGGCTAAAAGTCGCTGAAGCAACGAGCCAAAGCCTGGCAAATCTAGGCATTGGAGTAAATGGTCAGCTAGCTCCCGATATTTTTAGCTGGGCAGGTCTGCTTAGCCTAAAAGGTCTGTTACTGATGGTGGGTGGTGGTCTGCTCATTGGCTTTGGTACAGCCTATGCTGGTGGCTGCACTTCTGGTCATAGCATCTTGGGATTAGCAAACTTCCAGCTTCCTTCACTGGTTGCCACGATTGGCTTCTTTATAGGTGGGTTAATCACTACGCACTTCTTACTTCCCCTCATTTTTAAACTTTAGGAGAATCATGGCTAGCATTCAAGTAAAAACAACAGCGAAACCTCTAAGTTTGGCGCTGGCTCAGGCTAAGTATGTGGCAGCAGGTCTTTACTTTGGCTTCGTACTGGTTAAGGCTGAGGTTATCAGCTGGTACCGTATCCAAGAAATGTTTCGCTTTCAGTCCTTTCATATGTATGGCGTGATCGCTTCAGCCGTCGTGGTAGCAGCCATCTCCTTAGGGGTGTTAAAGCGGTATCAGCTAAAAAGTTTTGAAGGGCAAGACATTAGCTTAAAACCGAAAGCTCCTACTTATTTTCGTTATATTACAGGCGGAATTTTGTTTGGCTTAGGTTGGGCGCTAACAGGTGCTTGTCCTGGGCCAATTGCTGCCCTAATTGGTGCGGGTAGTAGCGTTTTTTTGGTGGTTTTACTAAGTGCTGTAGCAGGAACTTGGCTTTATGGTGTTTTAAGACCAAACTTACCGCATTAAGCATTTGTCATTAAAAAGTAAAATGTGCCGTGGTTGAATCACGTCACATTTTTAAATTGCAACGGCACTTATTAGCAGAAACATGGGGCGATGAAGCTCTGTACTCCATTCGGGGTGTTTGGTCAGATCAGTTTTGCTGGGTTTCCATTCAGCTAAAGCTTGCAAGCTAAAACTGTTAGTGAGTAAACAGCGAAGATACGTTTCCATCGTTCGGTGATATTTGATAACGCCAGCAGTAATCCAGTCAGTGATGCGCTTACCCTCGAGCGAATAGTTATTAAGCGGCCAATCAACTGAGCCATCTTCATTTGTTTTCCAGGTGGGGTTAAGAGGTGCTGTGTATAGGGGATGCTCGACCGAAAATACAAAATTTCCACCTATTTCTAAATGTTCTCGAATTGCCTTAAAAACGCTGTCACAATCAGGGAGGTAGTGAAATGCCAAGGAACTGTAAACCAGATTAAAGCTTTCCTGGGGAAGCTCGAGCTTAGCCAAATCGCCCTTAACAAAGCTAATTTTGTCATCTTGCGTAAGCAAACGAGCCTGCTCAAGCATCTTGTCTGAAAGATCAACGCCTATGACTTTTTCTGCTCCAGCTTCGGCTGCCCATCTGGAAAAATAGCCAAAACCACAGCCCAAGTCAAGCACTCGAGCCCCAGTTAAATCAGGCAGCATGGTTTGAAGGGAAGGCCATTCAGGCGCAGCTGCCAGACCTTCACGGGAACGAGCAAATTGGCTGTAACCTGCAAAAAAATCAGCATTGTCATAAATGTTTTGAGACATAGATAATTTGACTTTAGCATGCCTAAATGACTGAAAAGATGACGAACTCGTTTGGTTTTAGCTCTTTACGTCTTCTTATCTAGTCCCTTTCATACATAAATCGGGATAAATTAGGTTTAATGATGCATAATCTTGACAAATACCGTATATGGGTGTATACTTACTTTCATCAACCGCTTGAGACAGCGGCTTTTTTTATGCCTTTTTCAGGCACATCCCCTCACAATCAAAATGCTTAGAGCCTTTGGAAACCCCAAGTATGATCGGGCTATTTGGGCTTTAGCGCTACCTGCTTTAGGTAGTCTGGCAGCTGACCCGCTGGTGTCTTTGGTAGATACGGCCTTTGTTGGACGTTTGGGTACGACAGAACTCGGAGCCTTAGGGGTTAATACTGCTATTTTTTCGCTCAGCTTTTTCATCTTTAATTTTCTGGCGTATGGAACCACACCCATGATTGCGCGAAGTCTAGGTAAAAATGACAAAGCGCAGGCTGGGCGCATTATCATGCAGGCGTTTACGCTGGCAACCTTGTTAGGTTTAGCGGCACTCCTGATGCTCGAGCTTTTTGCCCAACCTATTCTTGCGCTTATGGGTGCCAGTGCTGACTTGCAAGGGTCAGCGCTTAGCTATTTGCGTATTCGTGCATTGGCTGCGCCCGCAGTTCTATTTATTACGGCAGGTAACGGAGTTTTTCGCGGTTATCAAAACACACGTACCCCTTTTGTAATCAGCCTTGTGCTAAATCTTATCAATGTCGTATTTGACCTGCTGCTAATCTTTGGCTTGGGCTGGGGCTTGGCAGGTGCAGCCCTAGCAACGGCTCTGGCACAGTGGGTTGGAGCACTCTGGTTTTTGTGGCTCATCTTTTTCAAGCGGCGTGATTACTTTGCTTTGCAGATTAAGCTGCCTAAACTTGCCGAATTGCGCCCATTCTTGAAAATTGGCTGGGAGCTTTTTTTAAGAACGCTATCTCTGTCGCTTGCCTTTACCTTTGCTACTTCTGTGGCTACCCGTTTGGGCGTGACGCAGGTTGCCGCGCATCAGGTTGCCTCACAAATCTGGTTACTTTTGGCTTTAACCATAGATGCTCTTGCTATTGCGGCACAGGCGCTAGTAGCCAAGTATGCAGGCGAGGGTAATAGGCTCGAGGCAAAAGCTGTAGGTGATCGCCTACTCTTTTTGGGTCTTATTGCAGGCATTTGTTTTTCAATTATTTTCTTTATCTTTCAAGGTTTACTGCCCCACTTTTTTACCAATGAACCAGAGATTATCGCATTGGTTTTAAAGATTTTCCCTTTTGTGATTTTGACCCAACCTTTAAATGCGCTGGTTTTTGTCTGGGATGGCGTTTTTATTGGCGCAGAAGATTTTGGTTTTTTGGCTTTTGCCATGATTACAGCTTCTGTACTAAGCGTGATTGTGCTAAGTCTGGTCGTTCCTATGAGTTGGGGACTCATGGGCGTTTGGTGGGGCATCAGTACGCTTATGCTTGCAAGGGTGACCGGTTTGGGTTGGCGCTATCAGAGATTATTTACTTAGCTTGATAGTTTCTTTAAAGCAGGCTCGAGCCCAGCGCAAAAGAAAACTTGATTACCCCGATTGCACTCTATGACAAAGGCATTGAGGCTATTACTCTGATACTTGGCAGTATCTCCAATAATTGCCAGCCTTGTCTGATAGTTAGAAACCTTTTGTAGGATTTCCCCTGCTAAGCCTGTTTTAAGGTCAAAAAACTCAGGATTTAGCTGATGCTCATACCAGATAAGGCGCTTGCTGCCTTCGTACATGGCTGTTGCCATCATATCGAGGGCATCTTGAGCGTTTTGGATGACAAGCGATTCAGAGACAAGTTCCGTAATCATTAAGCCTGAAATTTCGTGGGCTCGAGTCTTCATGTCACTAAGTTTAACTCAAAGCTTTAAAAGCCGTCTGGGTTTTGCATTTGCCAGCGCCAGCTATCTTCACACATTTCTTTTAAACCCCGTTCAGCGTGCCAGCCCAGCTCTTTTTGGGCCTTGCTTGGGTCAGCGTAGCTCGAGGCAATGTCACCTGCTCTACGTGGGCCAATTTCATAGGGGATACGTTTGCCACTGGCAGCTTCAAACGCTTTGACTACCTCAAGCACGCTATAGCCTCGACCTGTACCAAGATTATAAACGGCGACACCAGGATTTTTTGCCAGCGCTTCTAGTGCTTTTACATGACCAATGGCCAGATCAACCACATGAATATAGTCGCGTACGCCTGTACCATCTGGGGTATCGTAGTCATTTCCATGAACAATCAATTTGGGCCTTTTGCCAACAGCAACCTGCGTGACGTATGGCATGAGATTATTGGGAGTACCTTTAGGGTCTTCGCCTATATCTCCGCTCGAGTGTGCCCCAACAGGGTTGAAGTAGCGCAGCAAAATGACATTCCAGTCTGGGTCAGAGTGATGCAGGTCTTCTAAAATAATTTCCATCATCAGCTTGGTTTTGCCATAAGGATTGGTGACTTCGTTAATGTTGCGCTCGGAGGCTTCGGTAATAGGGAGTTCTTTGGGGTCGCCGTAAACCGTAGCAGAGGAACTAAAGACAATGTTTTTCACGCCATGACGGCGCATAGCTTCGGCAAGATTTAAGGTTCCAGCAATGTTGTTATGATAATACTCGAGCGGTTTACTGACGCTTTCACCAACTGCTTTTAAGGCGGCAAAGTGTATGACCGCATCAATCTTATGTTTGCTAAAAATGGCGTCTAAGGCATCATTATTTAAAACATCAGCCTCATAAAAGCAAAGGCGCTTTTGGGTCAGGTTTTGTACACGACGAATTGACTCTTGATTGCTATTACAAAGGTTGTCAATGACCACAACATTATGCCCTGCTTTTTGCAGCTCTATGCAAGTGTGCGTACCAATATAGCCTGCGCCCCCAGTAACCAAAACATTCATGCTTCCTCCAGAATGCAACTCACGCTTCAAAGTTTACCCTGTCTGTTTAAGCACAGGATGTTAGAAGTTCGATAGCTCGAGCATTCCCACTATAGATTGCACCCTTGAATCTGATGTACCTGAATTCAGCAATCTATAGTCCGAGCTAATCCGAGCCCGTTAGAATCTTAGGGCAAGCTGAAACGAACACGCTAAAGTTTTGGTGCAATGATTTCTTGAACTGCAACTCGAGCATTTGTGTAAAGTTTTTAAGAAAGCGTTTATGTGACCTGGTGAGTAAAACAAAGGTACTAAAGCAACAAAGGTACTAAAGCAATGTGCAACAAACCGTCTTGCATCTTTGCTACAAGCTAACCAGTTCCTCTTGGATTGCGGTGGTGATTTTAGGTCCTTTAGGATCAAGAAAAAGATTGATTTTGCTACGCATGCCAAAGCTTTCCAGATAAATACCTGGCTCAACTGTCAGACCAAAGCCAGGGCTTAACAGTCGGGTATCATGGGTTTCAAAGTCATCAATATGAGCGGCGTCACCTTGACGGTTCTTGATACCAAGACTGTGCCCAGTTCTATGAATAAAGGCTTTTTCAAAACCTTTTTGACGAATATATTCCCGAGCACGCTTATCTATATCACAACCCTTAGGATAAATATTTTTCTGATAGGCACTGCTTAGGTCTTTAATGACCAGATTTCTTGCCCCTTTAAGGGCTTCCCAGATTGTTTTTGCTTGCCCACTAGGCTCACCGTAGACAGCTGACCAGCAAATTGTTGCATAAGGAGAATCACCATAAGCAATCTTTGCCCAGATATCAATGACGACCACATCCCCCTCTTTAAGTACAGCGTCAGAACCAAGTTTGGTAATGTAATTAGGGTTAGTGGTATTTCGAGCAAAACTAACCACCGGAGGAACATAGCTAAGTTTATACCTATCAAAATAGTCACTAAGTACCTTTTGTACGTCACTTTCCCGCACACTTTTACCCATCGGTGCATGCAGGCTTATGTAGTCAAAGGCTAAGTCTTTTGCTAGATTCAAATGTTCGGCGGCTCTTAAGTGGGCATTTATTTGCTCTTTAGACCAGAGGCTAAGCGCTTGTAAAAGAGGTGCAGAGCTTACGACTTCGGCACCAACACTACGAATTAACTCGATAATGCCCCCATCCACGTAGGAAATGCCTGGAATAGCATTGTTAGGGGAATACTCGAGCGCAACTTTAGCCTTGGGTACGAGGTCAGTAAGCAAAAGCTCGAGGCTTTGGCGACTACTATAGGTACGCACAATCATGTCAGGCTTCTTTACCCAGGCTCGGTCAATTTGATTGACCAATAGGGTTGCCTGACCCGTTTGAGGAATAATACAAAAAACGCGGCGGCTCAGTGCCTCATCAAGCTTAAGATATTCTTTGGCAATCGGATTTGTAGCCCGAAAATCATAGATGATCCAGGTGGAAATCTTTTCATGTTGCAGGCTTGCTTGGGCTTTTTTTAGCCAGCTCATAAAGCAAGTCTAGCACCCCTGATTTTCTGTAAACCGGAGCTTTTTTATACTTGTTTTAGACCATTGCCGTATAAGGCTTCGCAACTGAAAACGAGTAAGCCTCGCTATTTAAAATTAAAGCCTTACCTTATGCCTGGGCAAATAAATTTGCTAGGTCTCAAACAATAGGGTGACTATAAATATTAGACAACCAAGGAATCAGTAGAGGTAACGATAATTCTTCTGCAATGCTTTCCTTATCAACTCTCTCATCTGAAAATCAGAATCTTAATACTCGAGCCCTTAAGTAATACTAGGACATTTGCAAGCTTTGTAGAGCGATAAACTTTAAAGGGCTGAAAAGCTTGGGGTTATGAGCAGTAACTAGGCATTTGAGATTTTTGAATTTTATCTTTCAACGGCTAAACCATCTAATAAGCATTTTCGAGTCATTTGGCTTATAGCAAGAGGGGCATCGAGTAAGGGTTTCGTAAGGGTTTTTCTCTACAATAATGTGTAAGGAGTTGAGGTGTGGCCTTGAACATGGTTACAGATAAGCAACATAAATTTTTCGCATTTTTTTCCTGGGTGACTGTTGACCGAGCGCCCTTGGGTCATTCACCTATACTTAAATTATGCTGACCACCATTATCACAGCTGTGACAATTCTTGTGCTGCTTGGCTATATTCTGGCCAGCTTCGATGATTTCATTTTTGACATCATCTATATATTTAAGTACAAGCAACTTAAACCCAGAACCATTGTTCCATCAAGTATTCAGTGGGATGAACCTCGACCCCTCGCCATCATGGTACCTGCTTATAAAGAGGCAGGCGTGGTTGGCTCTATGATTAAGTCAACGCTCGAGCTTTCCAATTACCCTAGCTCGAGGGTCACGTTCTTTGTGGGGGTTTACCCCAATGACACGGCTACCGTGGAAGAAGTTTATGAACTCTCTAAGCAGTATCCTAATGTCCACTGTGTGGTTAACTCTAAAGCAGGTCCAACCAATAAAAGTCAAAACCTAAATGAAGTTATTAAATACATCAAAATGCATGAGCAGGAAGCAGGCAAGCGCTTTGCTGCCATTGCCGTACATGATGCCGAAGATGTCATTCACCCTTATACCTTTAAGCTTTACAACACTCTGCTCAATAATCATGCGGTGGTGCAACTTCCGGTCTTTGCCTTATTCCCCAAGGTCAATTTCTGGCAACGTTTGATTACCGGTACTTATATTGATGAGTTTGCCGAGCACCACCTGCACCATGTACCTATACGTGAGCACCTTGGTATGTTTGTACCCAGTGCTGGGACAGGCTTTGCCATTCGCCGTGATGTGGTTGACCGCATGACTGATCAAGGCCCACTGTTTAACGAAAAATCATTAACCGAAGATTATGAAATGGCTCTAAGAATGTGGCAGCTTGGCATAAAGGTGCACTTTCATGTGCAACAGGTTCAGCGTATTGATGAAAATGGCAACCTAAAAGATGATTTTATTGCGGTACGTGAGTATTTCCCTTCGGACATACCTGCAGCTATTAAGCAAAAAGGTCGCTGGACTTACGGTATTACCATTCAAGCTCCTAAGCTCATTGACTGGTCAAAACTAAACTTTAAAGACAAATTTACCTTGCTGCGTGATCAAAAAGGTAAGTTTACTAATCTGATTCATGTTATTGCTTACCCCCTGTTTTTTTACGCGATTCTTTCAAACTTTTTACCTTTGCCTTATAACCAAAGCAAGCTTGTTTGGATTTTAGGCTTTGTTGTCTTAGGCATTACCATCGAGCGTTTGCTCATGCGCTTTCACTCAGTAAAAACCATTTACGGTTTTCGCGAAGCAATGATGGCGACTTTTTTCTTGCCCCTTTTCCCCATTCGTTGGGTCTTGGCAAATTACATCAATATGATGGCAACCTTTAGAGCCTGGCGAATTCATTTCTGGCCCAACGGCTTTTCTAAATCAAAAACCCCAGCCAAAAAAGGTAGTACACCTAAATGGGATAAAACTGAGCGTAAGGGCTATGTTTCAGATGATATTTTGAATGCCACCCGCCGCCGCCTGGGTGATAACCTGCTGTTTTACAATGATGTTGAAAAGAAACTGATTGCTGAACTTATTCAGCAGCAGCGTCAGGCAAGAGGTGACAAGAAAAAACTAGGTGAAATTATGATGGATGAGCGCCTCATGTCCAATGCTAAATTACGTAAGCGTTTGGCTGAAATCTTAAACACCAAACCTTCAAAATTAAACCTTGACGAAGAATAAGTAAGTTTATCTAGTGTTTTTATCCCCGACTAAAAGTCGGGGATTTTTTAATCCCGTAAAGGCTCGAGCACAACCAGACCCAGTTTCGGTAAAAGCAGCCTATCTGGATAATGGGTTTCGGTAATCAAGTCAATGTTGCCGCTTAAGCCTAAATCAAGCAGGCTTATATCCTGATCTTGATTGCTAAAGTTAGCCACGACCACAAGATTTTGCATCTCGGTACTACGCCTGAAGGCTAAAACACTGCGGTTAGGCAGATCAATAAGCTCGAGCGCGCCACTTGATAACGCTGGGTTTATCTTTCTAAGTTCAATAAGTTTTTTGTAGTAATTAAGTAAGGAATTGGCATTGGCTTCCTGAGCACTAACGGTCAAAAAGCTATCCTCGGTGCTAAAAGGATACCAGGGTGCTCTGCTACTAAAACCTGCATAGCTGCTCTCATCCCAGCGCATAGGGGTACGTTTGGCTTCATCTTTAGCTTCTTTACCATTAGGCATCCCCATTTCTTCACCGTAGTATAAAAAAGGGGTTCCTGGTAAGGTCAAAAGCAGACCAGCTGCCAGTTTAAGAAGGGCAATATCAGGTTTTAGAGGACTAAGACTTGTGGCAGGTCGTACCTGATCATGATTAGAGATGAAAATTGCCCTTTCGCTCTTTTCTGGGTAAAGCCGATTATCCTGTTCAAGGCTGAAGGCTAAATCGGTAGCATTACGAGCTTTTATTGAGGCGAAAATAGCATTGTAAAGCGGGTAATTAAAGGACATATCGAGGTTTCCCGCAGTATGGTACTTGACAATAGACTCCGTATCTGTCCAGGTTTCACCAACCAGAAAGGCTTCAGGGTTGACCGTTTTAATAAAGGCTTCAAAATCTTTTAGCCAGGCAAAGGTTTCGGGTACGCCCCGAATATTACCTGTCTCAGACTCGAGCACATGCTGAATGGCATCTACCCTAAACCCATCTACACCAAGCTCGAGCCAGTACTGAGCTATATTTTTCATTTCCGCAACGATTGCAGGGTTTCGGTAATTGAGGTCGGGCATACCACTCCAGAAAAGCCCTAAGTAATAGCCTGTTTCCGTTTTGTGCCAGGCAGGGCTACCGCTTACGCCGCGCCAACCAGGGTCTTCAGGCTTCCAAAGATAATAGTCGCGGTAAGGTTCCTGATTCAGTTTCGCTTTAATAAACCAGGGGTGCTGATCGCTAGTATGGTTAACCACCAGGTCGATGATTACCTGGATATTTCTGGCATGTGCCTCTGCCAACAACTCTTTAAAATCTTCTAAGCTGCCGTAGTCCTTATTAACTGCGTCGTAATCTGTAACGTCATAACCATGATAGCTAGGGCTAGGGTGAATGGGCATGAGCCAGATACCTGTAATGCCCAAATCTTGCAAATAATCAAGTCGCTCGGTTATACCTTTAAAATCCCCTATGCCATCGCCGTTGCTATCTTGAAAACTGCGAACAAAAATTTCATAAAAAATGCCTTTGCTCGGGTTTTCCTGGGTCCAAGCAAAACTCATTAGGATAGCTAAGCCAAAAAATAAGTACCGTTTCATGCAAACATTGTGACATGAAACGACTCAAAAGCACCTAAGAGCTTTCTGAAAATTTGCTTAAGATATTAGCGAAGCCTTGTTTACTTTTTTGACATTTGTGTGACACTTTAGTAAGAATGCGTCTTATACACTATAGTTCGGAGGCATAGCCTCCATCTCCTCTCTGACGGCCCTGTGTTCCCCCGCACAGGGCTTTTTACTTGCTTGTTTTGGATCTGCCTTAAGCGCTGGCTAAAGTACGCAGTTTATCGTAGGCATTCGCTGCACGTTCGCGAATGACCGAGTAGTCTTTGGTTTTACCAGCCATCATCATGTGCATATTCATATGCTGGTCAACATCACCAAAAATGGAGTTGAGCACTTCAACCTCTTCGCGGCTGCGCAAGCTGGCATCATCTCTAAAGGTCATGGTATAGGCATATTCAAAGTGTTGATCCCCAATGACGCCTGATAAATACTGTTCCATCATGTCAAGATAAGGTTTAAGATCACTGCGTGCCCCGGAGTCTGCTTTCACTTCAACACCTTCAGCAGCAGGAATGCGGCTAAAGCCCATATCTAAGACCTCTGGCGTAATGTTCCAATTATCTACATCAAAAACGGCGTTACCATCTTTAAACAAAATAACTTGTGGGCTTTGGTGCATGATGCCCGTTTTTTGAGCAATAAGATTGCTGGCAGGTCTGGCTTCAACCACACGAACAATCCCGACCATTAAATCTTCTCTAGGCTCGAGCTTTTCTTGTAAAAAGCCAAAGCCCTGCATGGTTTTATGGCAAGTACCTGCCTTAAAGATAACGCTGGTTGGATAGGTGTTTAAAAATCCTTCAACATCTTCGGTAGTGCTTAAGTTGAGCACACGATCTCTTAGCATGATTTACTCCTTTTTCCGAGTAGGTTAAGTATCTCCATGATTTGTTTGCAGTATTGCAAACAAATCCGAGTGGAACAAGTAAAGACAAACCAACTCAGTTATGCTGCAAACTTTCTATGGAGTAACCTAATGAGGTTTACTCTGAAAAGTATAGTAGCTAGTTTTATAGGCTTAAAGGGTTGTTTTGCCAACACGACGTATAAATGTACTGATATTTGCCCTCAATTGTCTCTAGCTAAGTGAATAAAAATAAGCTATAAGGGTAAGGAGTTGATTTATCTCTCATCTTTGTCGAGTTAAACTGGTTTAAGACTTAAGATAGTTTTGCTTTATAAGATGAGTAAAAGTCAAGTTTGGAGGTGGGTAGTGAAACGCTACCTTATAAGTTGCATCTTGATCATTGTAGGTTTAATTGCCTGTCAGAAAACGGGAACCAATCCTGATCCAGGGGGATCAAATACAATCGAGCTTAGCTTAGCTGCCGATAAGCTGATTAGTAACAGTGCTATTAACTTAAAGGTAACGGTAAAAGGTGAGCCCGATACGCTCGAGCTTCTGGTAAATAACAAAGTAGAAGCTAGCCTTAGCGCGCCTTATACCTATTCCTTTAACCCTGCAACCGAAGGAAACTTCACGGTTGCTGCCCAGGCAAAAAAAGGGGGCAAAACGGTTAAGAGCAATGCTTTAAGCCTAACGGTTGACCGTACACCGCCCAGTATTGTCAGTCAAACGCCTGAACCAGACTCGAGTGTTAGTAGTACAGCTATTGAGGTTAATTTTTCAGAAGCGCTCGACCCTACAACGATTACCGCTAGCAATGTTCAGCTTACAGATATACGAAAAGGTCTTTTGACCAGTTCGGCAAGTCTGGATGGTACCCAGTTAAGTGTTAACTTAACCGATACACCATTGACGCCAACCAGCCTAAAGCTCGAGCTAAAAGACGTAAAAGATTTAGCTGGCAATAGTCTTTCAACGGCCTGGTCATGGTCTGTTCCAGGTTCTAGCAGCTTTAGTTCGCTAACGTTACTCGGTGAGCGCAGTGTAAGTACTGACAAAGCCATCAAAGAAAATCCTTCTCGCATTGCTGCTGATGACGCAGGGCATATCGCAGTTGTCTGGCTAGAAGGAAATACCGTTAAAGTCAAAATCTGGACAGGTGCTGACTGGCAAGTCTTGACGGATATTCCAAGCAGTAAAGAACCCTTTAGACCTGATATTGCTCTTTTAGCCAATGGTAATCCAGTTGTTGCCTGGCAAAACGGTACTGAAACTGACCCAACTCAGGGCGATATTGAGGTTGTAACTTGGAATGGAGCGAGTTGGGATACTTTAGGTCCTATTGATACCGTTGGCTTTGACGCAGCCGCCCCAGCCCTAGCCGTTGATAAAACCGATAAGATAACTGTCACCTGGTTTGAATATGACGGTAGCAGCTCTAATGTCATGGTTAAACACTATGATGGTCTAAATTGGCAAGTCTTAGGTGACGCCCTGGATAATGATAGAGCGCATACAGCAGCCTATCCCGCTATAGCGCTCGATTATTCAGGCAAGCCTTTTGTGGCCTGGTTTGAATCTCCTACGACTGACCCCGATAATAAAACAAGGCAGCTCTTTGTTAAAACCTGGACAGGTACGGAGTGGCAAGCTTTAGGAGATAAGCTGAATATAAATCCCTTTGAAGCGGTTGTCCTTTTTTCGATTGCGGTAGGCGGTAATGGTCGCCCCGTTGTGGCCTTTAGCGAATTTGAAAATTTACAAAACAGCAATAATATTTATGTCAAACGTTGGACGGGGAGTGATTGGGAACAAGTTGGCGATACGCTTGACTTTCTAAAAAGACAACGTGCAATTTATCCGACCATTGTTGCTGACGCTGCCAATGGTTTAAGTGTCGCCTGGTGGGAAGGAAAAACAGCTGAAGGGTCAGATGTTGTTATTCAAAATAATATCTATTTTTCTCACTGGGACGGCGCAAACTGGCAAAACTTTGGCGAAATGAACTCTGCCGCTGCTTCAGAAGGGCGCTACCCTGATTTAGCACTTTCAGGTGCAGAGCAACGACCTGTACTGAACTGGTCAGAAAATACCAGTTCGATTTATGTCAAATTAGCTCAATAGATCAAGTTATTCTTTAGGCTAAGTTATTCTTTAAATCCCTACCTCAGAAACGGTTTAGGCTTTTCTTGGGTGGGGATTTATCATGCAGCTATCACTATCTTCCTTGTGGGCGACCTAGACTTAAGCTCGAGCTTTATGGGATGCCGACACTTGAAAGAAAGATAAGTTAAGATGTTGGCGGTCAATGTTGCTAAAGATTTGTTCCTCTGCGTTTTACTCTATGTTCTAGAACAACTTTGGTAGAGATGAAATGGGAGTGATATGAAAAGATTTCTTATTTTTTTGTTCATTTTAGTGCTGAGTTTATTATCAGCTTGTCAAAATGGAACAAAAACACCGACACCTGATGACGAGCTTAGCGTAAGTTTAAGTCCTGTTGGGCCTATCCTTACCAATAGCCCCCTTAATTTTTCAGTAACCGTTACAGGGGGAACCGCAGATAAAGTTGAACTGGTTTTAGAGGGCACGGTTATAGCAAGTTTTGACTCGAGCAATACTTACCTTTGGGATGCTAAAAAAGCCGATGGCACTTACACCTTTAAAGCGGTTGCCAGTGCAGGTAGCAAAACCTTTGATAGTAATGAAGTTAGCGTCAGCGTAGACAAAACTGCACCTAGCATTGTTAGCCGTAGCCCAGAAGCAGGCGCTTCAGGTGTAACCGCAAATGCTGTGGTTAGCGTGACGTTTTCAGAAGCCATTGAAGCCTCGAGCGTAACTGGCTCGAGTGTAAAAGTCTTAGCAGGTAGTGCTGCTAGTGTTAGCGCTACGCCAAGTCTCAGTACCGATGGCAAAACCTTAACGGTTGCCCTTGCTGGAGTAACTGCACCTGATACTCTAAGCATTTCTTTAGATGCGCTTCGCGACGCTGCAGGTAATACTTTAAGTGAGAGCTGGTCATGGAGTGTGCCTGGGGCTGAAGTAAGTTTAGATAGCTTTAAGCAACTTGGGGGTCTCACTGACCTTTTAGGCTCAGCTAAAGATTTAGGCGAGAAACCGCTTGATTTG
The DNA here is from genome assembly GCA_024642575.1 of Trueperaceae bacterium. Taxonomy (GTDB): domain Bacteria; phylum Deinococcota; class Deinococci; order Deinococcales; family Trueperaceae; genus JAHEBB01. Next base: position 19,840 of record JAHEBB010000009.1, read on the forward strand.
GCAGCTGACGCGGCTGGCAACACCGTTGTGGCCTTTATTTCAGACGCTAAGATTCAAGTACAAAGCTGGTCAGGCAGTAGCTGGACAAATCTTCCTGGCTTACCTACAGATGACAAACCAGATTCTTTGCCAAGCGTAGCTTTAGTTTCAGATGGAAAACCGGTTGTTGCCTGGCGTAATGGTACTGATAACCCAGCAACGTCCAGCATTACTGAACCCTCAAACATTCAAGTGGTTCGCTGGAATGGTAGTGCGTGGGATGATTTAGGGTCTGCCAGTACCAGTCTTGAAGCCTCAGCACCTAGTCTTGCGGTATCAGATGACAAAATTTATGTCGCTTTTCACGAGTCAGATGGTGTTAATCCTAATGTGATTGTGGCAAGCTATGAAGGCTCGAGCTGGCAAGCAGTTGGCGAAGCTTTAGATACTACACCCGCGGCCATTGCCATTAACCCTGCCCTTTCTCTAGATAGCACGGGCGTGCCCAGTGTTGCTTGGTGGGAAGCTGAAACAGATGGAACTGCCAAGGTTTATGTTAAGCAGTTTAAAGGCTCGAGCTGGCAAGCCTTAGGTGGCGCGCTTAATGTGGGAACCGCTATTAAAGCCAATATGATAAGTATTGCTTCTGGCCCCGATAATTTACCTGTTGTGGCCTGGCATGAAGGCAACGCTACAGCCGTAGACCCCTTTGAAATTGATCATATTTATGCCAAAAAATGGGATGGTAGTAACTGGCAATCTCTTGGTGCGGCCATCGACCGTACTGACGCCGAAGGTGCGCAATACCCCGAGTTAGCAATTGACTCAGCCAATACCATTAACCTTGTCTGGTTTGAAAGTCTTAAAACCTCGAGCTTTGAAAACAACAGTATTATTTTGGCCCAGTGGCGTAATGATAGCTGGTTAGATATTGGACAGCTGGATACCGAAGGCCCACCTATTGAGCAAGCTTACTACCCAAATATTGCGCTTTCTGGTGCAAGTCAGGCTATTACCGTAGCCTGGATTCAAGATAATTTGGTAGATGGGGTAAAACTAAAAGCAGTACAAACCGAGTAAGCTTTGAACTCAGACGAGGGAGCCTTAAACGGCTCCCTCGTTTTGTATTTACAGATTTATACTTCGTGGGTTTTAGCGGAACTCTTATCTGGCTGAGGAGCTTTTCCAAGATTTTTGTGCTTAACCAGATAACGTAGAGTAATTGGAATAGCGGCGAAAGCGGTTGCCATAACAGCAGCGAGAAATTTTGCAGCGGCCATTTGGCCTCCTTTCATGCTGAGAGTTTAGCGCATTTCGCAAATAGCCACTACCTACTTTGGTCGTAGAGCTAATGCTAAAGATGAAATGTGAATCCCCCTTAAAAAGGGGGATGATTTTTGCTATGTAAATGTACAAACTTATAAGGCTTAAGGTTGATAAGCCTCTGGGTACAAAATGACTTCAGTGTAGCGATCAGGAACTATAAAGCGCTGCGCCATTTCTTGCACATCTTTGGCACTTATGGCGTCAACCAGATCGACATAATTAACAATAGTTAGCGGGTCTTCATTCGGGTTTAAAACGTAGAAAAAGCCCAGCACATATTGCCAATAACTGTTGGTTTGCAAAGCTTCCTCCAAACCGCGTTTAACCTGCTCTTTGGCTTTAAGTAAAGTATCTTCATCGGGGCCATTATCCCTGACATCATAAAGCACTTCAAAGGTCGGTGGTATAAGCTCGAGCACGCGCTTGGGGTCTGCCGTGTACTGCACGCCCAGCGTATATCGGCGACTGGGTTTTTGTTCATAACGGCTAAAGACACTCGGCGAATAACTACCTGCTAACTCTTCGCGGATTTTCTCACGCATTTTTATGTCCAGCACGCCTTGAAGCAAAAAGAGTTTAAAGCGCTCTTCACGGACAGGGTTATAAAAGGGGCCATCCCACTGCAAGCGTAAAATGGTTTGTTCTTCTAAGCCTTTATAAACATTGGTTTCCTGAATGCCTTGAGGTAAAGCTGGGTAGTAGTTTCGCCAGGTTTCAGTACCAGGGCGAGAGGGCAGATTGCCAAGATAGGTTTGGGCTAAGTGTTTTACCGTTTCAAGGTCAAAATCACCGACCACCGTAAAGGTAAAGTCATCCATATCGGCAAAACGTTCTTTATAAATCTCAAAGGCACGGTTGTAATCAAGGCTATTGACCTGATCTATTGTTAGAGAATTAAAGCGAATGTTATCACCATAAACATCTTTGGTAATGGCATCCTGGAAAACAGCATTGGGTTGGGTTGCACGGTTTTGTAAATTGGCAATCAGGGCGTCCTGATTGCGTTTAAAGGCAGCTTCATCTTTGCGAGGTTGGGTTGCATAAAGGTAGATAAGCTGGAACAGCGTTTCTAAATCTTCTTTTTCAGCATTGCCACTTAAACCCTCACTGATATTGCCGATATTTACGCCAACACTGACATTTTTACCTGCCAGTATGCGCTCGAGCTGATTTAAGCTAAACTCGCCCACCCCGCTATCTGAAATCACGCTGGCAATGGTTCCTGCCTCAGGGTAGTCTTCATCGCTAACCACGCTGGTACCACCAAAGCTGCTACCACTAACCAGAACCTCAGTTGCGGTAAAGTCAGTTGGCTTCATAATCACTCTGATACCATTTGCAAGGGTAATGAGGGTGGTGTCTAAACCTTCGACATAGCTTTCGCTAGTGATGGCAACGGGCTCAGGAACGTCGGTCATAAGCTCTGTACCCGCCAGCTCATCTTGATAGGCGTCCACCTCTTGAGTAAAGCCCTGCTCAACCCAGGCCTGTAAGTCTGCTTCGGTGGGTGCTGTCAGGCCGTCTTTTTTAGGCACCAGAGCCGTGACAACCCGATCTTTTTCATCACTAAAAATACTGGCCAGCCCATTAACGTCAGCTAGGCCAATCTCGGGTAAAAAGTGATGGGCTATATCTAGATCAGCACCGTTACTGGTAACACGATTCCCATTTAGAAACTCATCAACCATAGCGTCACGCCAGAAGCTACTGTCTAGATCGTCACGGACTTTGTAGTTTTCTTCATAAGAGGTGAGCAGCAAGGTTTTAGCACGCTCGAGCTCGCTTTCGGTAAAACCAAAGTCTTGAATGCGTTTGATTTCAGCGAGTAAGGCAGTAACCCCTGCTTCTAATTGACCCTCCTGAGTAATGACGGTAAGAGTTAAATCATCAACTCCGCCGTAAAAGGCTCCGCTCGAGGCACTGGCCTGTAAATAAGCTGCGTTGGCCTCACGTGCTTTTTCCTCGAGCCGAGTATTGAGCATACTAGAAAAAAGGGAGCCAATAATGCTGTTTTTAAAATCCTCAACTGTGGCTAAGGTTTTCGAGGGAGATTTGTAATAGATCTGGGCAGCCGTTACGGGAAACTCAGGGTCTTCAAAGGTGTAATAAATGCTGTCTCCAGGTAGAGGCACATCAAAGCGGGTGCGTTCGGGAGCATTCTCTGGATTTTTAAGACCAGAAAACGTTTCTTTAAGTCGCGCTTCCATTTCAGCTGGGTCAAAATCACCTACAGCAACGATGGCCATAAGATCAGGTCGATACCAGTCATTGTAGAAACGAGTAAAGGCTTCTCTTGGTGCATTGCGCACCGTCTCAATATCACCAATAGGAATACGCTGAGCATAACGGGTATCACCCAGCAAAATCGGAATAATAGCTTTGGTCAAACGACCATTCATGGTCTGGTCACGCAAACGCCACTCTTCGACAATGACTTCGCGTTCTTTATCAATTTCTTCTTGACTAAGACTTGCTTTACTGGCCCACTCGTAAAGGATTTTTAACGAGGTATCAACAACGTCTTGGTTATCGAGGGGAATTTGCAGCGTATAAACGGTTTCATCAAAACTGGTATAGGCATTAACATCGGGCCCAAACTCCATGCCTGAACGTTCTAAAAAGTTAATGATTTCTTGACCCGCAAAACTCTCTGTACCATTAAAGAGCATATGCTCAAGAAAATGTGCTAGACCGCGCTGGTCATCATTTTCTAAGACCGAACCTGCATTTATAACCAGAGCAAAGTCTGCGCGGTTTAGCGGCTCCGTATTTTTGCGAACGTAGTAACTAAGCCCATTGTCCAGTTGACCTGTTCGTATATCTGGGTCAAGTGGTAACGGATCTTCTAGAGCGTAATCTTGCCCTTCAATCGTAACGGTTTGCGCAAAGCTTAGGGGTAAAAGTAAAACCAAAAGAAACCATAATCGTTTCAAGATAAACCTCATTTCAAAATGATTTTCGCTCAGCAAGCATGTTAAAAGAAATACGTAGTAAAGCCAAAGTGCCGACTGAGTTCTAACCTTTAGTTTAAGCAAATCTGCTAACTATGCTGTAAGCAAGCTCATGAAATGCCTGTGAAAGCGTCTTCATAATTAAGATAACAGTCTAAAATTTTAAGAGGGAAGTGCGAAAAGAGTAGGCTCTAGGCTATCCTGCCAGGTATTTTTTTCTACCAGGTTGGCAGCTAAATGACCAATGGCATCTGAACTTTTGGCAGAAGCACCATTGCCCCCTGTTGCGACGTATAGCTGTTTGGGTAAGACGGTATCAATATAAGGTTTCCCATGTTTGGTATAGCTAACCAGGCAACGACCTGTGTGAAAAGACTCAGCGGATAAGTCAGGTATAAGCTGCTTAAGTACATCTTTAAAATTATCAATAAACATATTACTTTTGCCCTTGCGCATCCAGTCGGCCATGTCGCGGCTGGTGGTGAGTGTAGAGTCAGCGGCGGTATTTGCCCCTAGTTTGACATAGTAATGACCATCGGGGTAAAGAATGGGAGGGAGCAGATAAAAGTCGTTAAGGTAGCTAATAGCTGTATCTAAAATAAGGCTGGGCATGGCTTGCAGGCGCTTCGCTTCGTCCTCAGAAACTTTGGCATAACAAACGGTTTCTGATTTAACACGAAGCTCGAGCTTTTTCTCTAACAAATTAAAAGCGTTAGCATAAGCACCTGTTGCCAGAAGCACACGTTTGGCCTCAAAGGTGGTGTCATTGCCCGTGTGAATTTTGATTTTGCTTTTGAGAACCTCTAGATCTAGCACAGTCTCAGCTATGATCTCAGCACCCTGAGACTTAGCGCCGTGAAGCTGAGCTTTAATTAAATCGCGGGGATTAATATAACCCGCAGGCGCGCTTTCACTGAGGGCAGAAAACGTGTCAAAACTCCCAAAAAAAGGAAATTGACCTTGCAAGTCTTTAGCGTTGTCAAAGAATTGGTGGTTGACAGAACGTTCCTGAGCTACTTGTTTATAGGGGGCAATGCCCTCCTGATCGGCGATATAAACACAACCCACAGGCTTATGAAAGCTGATCTGGCTACTGCGCTCGAGCTCGCCATATCTATCCAGAGACCGTTTGGCTAACTCGGCCCAGACCTTGTCACTGGCAATTTCTCTGGTAATACGTCCTTGATCGTAGTGGCTGGCAAAAATGCCACGGTGGTTTTCCAGATTAGCGGGTTCATCAGGGCCAATCATGAGCGTGCTACCTGATTGACTCAAATAGCGTGCGGCTGCGCTGCCTATAAGCCCTTTACCGATTACTGCGTAGTCATACATGCTAAAAGTTGTATCACAGAAAGTTGCTTAAAGAAGTCATAATTTACATGCATTTCTTTTTAGGTAACTTGCTCAAAATGAAACAATACCTGTTTGGCCCCGAAAAGCAACATATAATTTTGGCAAGTATGCGTCTATTTAGCTTTGGTGACCTAAGATTGGCGGGGTTAGAATCAAGCAAATTAAGCCCTCAGCTTTTGCTTTTTCTGACTTATCTAAGGCTCGAGCAAGAAACGTCAAAACCAAAATTAGCAAGTCTTTTCTGGCCTCAGTTAAGCTTAGAATTTAGTAAAAAGGGGGAGCGCAAAGATCTCAATAATGTTTCGGTGGCTTTAGCGACCTTAAAACGTGAAACGGGTTTAGGTCTCGAAGCCTTAGTTGGCCTTTCTTGTGACGCCGCTGACTTAACTAAAGCCTTTGAAGACAAAGATTATCTTGAAGTTACCAGACTTTACGAAATCAGAGGTTTTTTAGCTGATATTGAAGAGTATCCTCGCTTAAAACTAGGGGATGAGCTTTATAGCTGGTTACTGAGCAAGCGCGAAGCTTTTACTAAGATGGTTTTAGAAAGCTATACCTTGCTTGCTGAAACTGCGCTTTTTAATCACGACAAAGTTGAAGCTATTGCCTATTTAAAAGCCTCAAAAGTGTTGTGGGGTAAGACGATGAGTTTGCCCCTCCTTTCAAAACTCATTGCCTTGCAAAAACATTTAAACTCGAGCCAAACAAACTTTTTGGCTGAGCTCGAGCCCTTTGTCTTGGAACGATTTAAAGAACCTTATCTTTCCGAAGAAGCCCTCAGCTTATTTTTGCTTATATCAAGACAAACAAAGCTAAATCTTACGGCGGCGCGGCAGGCGGCTAATTTAAGTCCAAGGCAATTGACAAGCTGCTTAGAAGAGCTTTTAGAACTAGGTCTTATAGACAAGCACTACCATGTCTTAGCAAAGGAACTTGCCGATCTGTATTTAGAGCAGCAGCCTTCTTTGCAGCTCGAGCTACTTTTGGCTTTGCGTGATCACACTGAGGTATCAGAGTCCTACACGCTTTATCAGCAAATTTATCGGCTTAGTCAGTCTTTTGGTGGCATTGGCTATTGGTCAAGCGCGACTAAAGCTTATCTGGCTCATATTCAAAACCTGCTCGCCGAGGAGCGTTTTTTAGAAGTCATTGAACTCTGCGAAGATTTTCGTCGGGCAGAACTGCAACACCAGTGTCAGGCAGATGCTGATATTTGCTTCTTTTATGCCATTGCTCTTTACCGACTTTCAAGATATAGCGAAGCTACCGAATTATTACGTCAGGTGCCTTCTTCGGCTAAGACGAAAATCTTGCATGCTAACTTAGCCTGGAGAGCAGGAAAACCAGACCTTGGAGAAAACCTGGCTAAAGAAGCCCTAACTACTGCCAATCAAGATGTTTGGGTATTGGCTTTAGGCTATAGTTTATTAGGAAATATCAGCCGAGATGCAGGTCGGTTTCAGGAAGCCGAAGATTGGTTCTTAAGAGCAGAAGTTCAAGTTGATCTGGCGGGTCAACCGCTTTGGATGTTTTCTATTAAACTCAATCGGGGGCGTATCTTGGCAAGACTGAATCATTTTGATGCGGCTTATCAGACGCTTTTGGATGTAGCAGAAAAAGGCTGTGATTTTAAGACATTGCAAGTTATAGCCTATCAAAGCCTGGGAGAACTTTTTGCCTTAAAAACCCATTATGCCGACTATACAGAGGCTGAGCCCCATTTTTTAAAAGCCAAAAACCTAGCAGAGGCTTATGATTTTGCGCATACCCACCCAGGTACCTATGGCCGCGCACTTATGGACTGGGCTTATGCTGCCTGGAGTGTTAAAAGGCTCGAGCCTGAGCGTGCTATTGCCTTCAGCGAGCAGGCACTAGACTTAAATAAACGCGCAGGGGACCGTCTGGCGCAGGCCTTTGCTCATGCCAATATTGCGATTATGGCTGAAGATATTAGCAAATTTAAAGTGGCTTTAGAGCAAATGCAAGCCATGCAACAGCAGGACAGTTTGCTGGCTTTTTTACCTGATTTTGAACGTCTTTTATTAAAGCTTAAAACCAGAGCGAGCGAAAGGTCAGATTTAAAAAAGCTCGAGCTTCTCAGAAAACATGATGTTTTTCTTGCCGAGATGAAACGCTTAGAAAAAGAACCCTCGCCGGTTGTTTTAGAAAACAGTGAAGCTGCTACACCTGCAAGCCTAAATTAAGACACCTCTTACAAAAGTCAAAGTAAACACCGATTTCCATTAGCTTTAACATTGCTCACTGAACATGATGTATCTGAATTCAGTTGATATTTTTGTAAGAGGTCTAATAAAAACGCTAGGCTAAACATTAGTCTCTGCTACTTAAGGCAGGTTTTTCAGTAAGCTGTTTTTGCCTACGCACATAAATCATGGACGCCACAATGCTTACCGCCAAAGATAAGATGATAACTGCCAGACTTATTAAAGT
>JAHEBB010000287.1 GCA_024642575.1 Trueperaceae bacterium
TCATCAACCTCGCAGAATAATTCCAGTAAACTCATCTTTATGCATCTCCTTGTTTTAGGTCGTCGAACACCCTAATTCTAGGAGATGCTTACTTTTGAGGTAAACCCCGAACTCAGGTTAATTACGATAGTTTGAAAGAGCTCTTGCTCGAGCCCCTTAGTTTGGGTGGAAATCTTCAGTATCGTTTGGCTGCCTTTGATTACCGAACGGACACCGTTGTTGACGCAGCGATTGAACGTGCCGAACTCGGATCAATTCTGCTTATTGATGGTATTTTTTTGCATCGACCTGAAATCAGAGCCTATTGGAATTATTCAATCTTTCTTGAAGTTGGCTTTGAAATCTCAGTACCTCGGGGTAATCAGCGTTTTGGCGGTTCACCTGATCCTAAAGCTGAATCAAATAGACGCTATGTTGAGGGTCAAAAATTATATCTAAGTGAGTGTGAACCTAAAAAATATGCAAGTATTGTTATTAATAATGATGACCTTTCTTCCCCTTACATCGTCCCAGCATCTACTGATGAAAAGATTCATGGTTATAAATGACAGGGAATTTCAAGCTACACTAGCCTACATAAGATTAGGTTTCTTTGCTTGAAATTTAAGTTTGACTGTTTCTAAACAGCAATAAGTGACGAAGGGAAATGATGAATACCTTACAAAAAGTTTTAAACGGTAAAGCCGCTTTTGCCCTACCCACAAATATCATGAAAGGTATTCCTTTGGAGCTTGCGACCCTTCGCCCTCAGGGTTTACCGCATAGCCTTTATGAAGAGCTCTGGCATCTTCATTACTGGTTAAAGTTCAGCTGGGCGCTTATTCGCGGAGAACAACCTACACTCCCTGCGCATAGTTCCGAAGCCTTTCCAAAAGATAACGACAGTTTGACGGAAACCTCGTGGCAGGAGCTTGTTAATCAAGTCCTTAAGGATTTGGAAGCTGTTGCAGCTATAGCAGACAATGAGCTCGAGCTTGCTCATAAATTTCGTGCTGACAGAACCGTAGGCGAAGAGCTAACCGTTGTTGCTACTCACAATGCCTATCATTTTGGGCGTATGGTAAGCCTGCGCCAAATTTTAGGGATTTGGTCTGCTGATTTAGGGGATACCTGGTAAAGGGTTTATCCCAACCCTTTGACAAAGGTTTTTTTAACCCTCTTTTAAAAAAGGTCAAGGCTTATTGGCTTTCTAATTTTTAACATATAAGTCAATCTTATTTTGACCTTTTAACTCTCTAAATACATAAATTCGGGCATTTTTGCAGGTCTGCTCATTGGATAGATTTTTACTGAGCGAATACTCTTTATAATCAAGGTTACTGCTAAAGTCCTGATCAAAACGCACAACAAACTTTGGTGATGGGTTAGCTGCCGAAAGGGGCCAAGGGTGCACATTACTCGCATTAGGTTTAACGGTAGCTTCATACCAGACAGCATCCTCGCCCCATTTGTGAGTATAAAAAATATCCCAGGAAGTTTCGTTGCGTATACAAACTACGTCATAAGTTTCACCTACGGGGCTTGTCAGCGGTGTGCTTGTTTCGGGTACGGTTGCTTGCTGCCCTACGGTTTGAGCTGTTATCTCGGGTACACTCTGAGCTAGCAACACCCCTGAATTATCGGCTGGGTTGCAGCCTGCATCAAAACCTTCAGCGCTAAAACTCTGGCGAAATGCGCCAGCTTGACCCTGCGCTCTGATTTGCACCGTGATTTGGTGCTGACCTGCGCGTCTGGGCGAGCAGTAGCGCACCAAGTAGTAGCTTTTACTCTCGAGCGTTATACGCGCGGCTGCGCGCTCAAAAGCGGCACTTATTTGCTGTAAATTTCTGGCATACTCAAAGCCATTGCGCCCAAACTGCTTGAGTTTGGCTTCATCAATTTCGGAACCCAGACCCACGGTTTGTACCAAGGTATTTGTCCCTGCGCCTTCAATCGCCTGACTTGCAATGGGTTCACTGATACGACTGGCACGGTCGGTACCATCGGTAAAAATAACCAGAGAACTTAGGGTAAAACTAATAGCTTCGTCTTTGAGGCGTTTTTCTTCGTTATCCAAAACGCTAAGTCCACTGACAATAGCACCGTTTAAATTGGTGGAATCATCGACCGAGGTATCTTCATCTAAGAGGTCAATGCTGCTTAGTAAATCACTGGCATTGGAGCTAAACTCGGCCAGTTGATAAATGTCAGCCGAGCCATCAAACCAGTAAATGGCCAAACTTGCCGAGCTATCTTGCTCAAAAAGCGTTGTAACAAAGCTTTTGGCGGCTTCTTTTAAATCCGCGAGTGCGCCTACTTTTACCACGCTTCCGCTTAAATCAAGCAGCAAAACCGTGATAGGGCGAAAAGCTTGTTCTCTGGGGAAAATATCGGGGCGACTTTCGGTACTTGATATAGCCTCATCATCTTCTAGGATGGTGAAATTTTGAATGCTTAAATCGGGGATGGGTGTGCCGCTACAGGTTTTTACCTTGATAAACATGCTTATAAGGGCAGGTTTTCGGGTTTCAACTGTACCCACTTCAGGGCAGAGCCCTGCTTGAGTCGTTGCGCTCGAGCGTGCTCTTGGTGCACAGCTGATTAAAGTAAAAAGGCTAAGAATAATTAAAAAAAGTCGCATGCAGTCTCCCCTGTGCATTATTGCTTAAAAAGATGAGAAACTTGGCAAGGAGAAACTTTAAAAAGAGCTTTTAGGGATTGCTCAATATAGCTAGGGGTCAATGCTTTAGTATGCTTTAGTCATGTCTGTTCAAAAAAAGCTCAATCTTTATCTTCATACCTACAGTTTGCGCTTTAACCTAACCTTAAATCCTAGCTTTGATGTGCTGGCTTTTATAGATAGAGCTGCTCTCGAAAACTTTGATGGCGTTTGCATCAGTGCCAATGATCCTAATTATAGGCACTTGGGGGGTAAAGAAAGCTGGCGTTTCGCTGGGATAAAGGAAAGGCTCGAGCATCACCACCTCCTTTGTGATATGGATACCAGCGGCACCGAACCCGAGCATCTTAGAACCATGTTAAAGGTCGCCAAAAGTATCGGCGCTAGCAAACTGCGTACGTACACGCGTTACACGGGTAGTCCAGATGAACTGGTAGCTCAAACCATCAAAGACTTTAAAACCCTTGCACCCTTTGCCGAAGATATAGGTATAAAAGTCATGTTTGAAAATCACGAAGTTTTTACTGGGCCAGAAATTGTGCGAGTGCTAGAAGCGGTGAATAGCCCTAATATTGGCGCACTTTATGACTATGGTAATTCGCAAATGGTGCTTGAAGACCCGCTTGACTGTCTCGAGGCTATGGCAGCTTTTAGTCTTTCAGCTCACCTAAAAGATCACGTTATGATTCAAGCCGAAGATTCACCTGACGGAGAGCTTTCTGTTTTGGGTGTGCCCATTGGCGATGGTTTTTTGCCTATTTTAGAAACAACCAGACGCCTGCTTAAAGCAGGTTGCAAAAACATTGTTTTTGAAAATTCTTATGGTTACCGCGCTCCCGTCAAAAAAGATCGTATGAATAAACAGAGCCTTGAAGTATTGGGTAAAGGGTCTTTCCAATTTGCGCAGCACCCCCAAAAAGATAACGAGCAATATCTGCTGCGTCCAGAAAACTACAGTTCGGAGCGACTTATTGAACTTGAAGATGCCATGCACCAGCGCACCTTGAGCTGGTTAAGAACAGCATTTGCCAAAGAGGGATGGCTTGAATGAGCCCATCTTTCTGACATTTCCAGGCATGTTTTTTTGGTATGAATAGCTTAGGGAGCTGAACGTGTTTTATTTCCGAAATATAGCTAGTCCAAATAGCCTGAGCCAGTCATTTAAACGCTTCCTAGAACGAACCTCAGCATGATAAGCTTTAGATTCATTGACCTATTTGCGGGTATTGGTGGGTTTAGACTTGGGCTCGAGCCTCAAGGGGGAGACTGCGTTTTTTCTTCGGAGTGGGACAGTTTTGCGCAAAAAACTTATCAGGCCAATTTTGGAGACATGCCTCAAGGCGATATAACCAAAATCTCGGTTGCTGACCTGCCTGATTTTGATATCTTAACTGCCGGATTTCCCTGTCAACCGTTTAGCTCGATAGGTAAGCGTCAGGGCTTTGAACACCCAAGTCAAGGCACTTTGTTTTTTGATGTATGGCGTATCTTAAAAGCAAAAGCACCAAAAGCCTTTATTTTGGAAAATGTTGAGGGTCTGGTCAATCATGATAAGGGTAAAACGCTTTCTGTTATTTTTGAAAGTTTAGCGCTTTCTGTTAATGGTCAAAGCCAACCTCATAAAAGAAAAGACCGACTAAACTATCATGTCTTCTGGAAAATACTTGACGCAAAAGATTATGGTCTTCCTCAAAAACGCAAACGGATTTTTATTGTTGGATTGCATGAAGATTTGTCACGGGGCATTCCAAACTTTAGCTTTCCTGAGGCATTTGCTCAGCAAACCGTTATTGCGCCCTATATAGAGGCAAATAGGGAAGGTTACAGCATTTCAGAGCACCTTCAAAAAACCTATCTGTTTAAACTTAATGACGGTAAACCTGAAATAATTGACCAAAATTCCTACATTCAAGTTAAAACGCTGGTATCTACCTATCATAAAATTCAGCGTTTAACCGGAACTTTTGTAAGAGACGGAAAAACAGGGCTTCGCTTACTAAGTGAGCAAGAGTGCAAGGCCATCATGGGTTTCCCTCCAGAATTTAAGATACCTGTTTCCAGAACACAAATGTACAGACAGTTTGGCAATTCGGTTGCAGTGCCTGTGGTGACTGAAGTGGCAAAGGCCGTTGTCAGTCAGATGACTAACCTAGCGTCTTTGAACCTGGAAGCGGCTTAGTGCTCAAGATGAAACAGAATGATATCAAGCTCGAGCATCTTGCCTTAGCGCCCCTACGGGAATTACTGCTTGCCTCGAGCGCCCCTCATGGTCATCTTTGCCCCAGACAAATATTGGGTGTGCGCCTTGGTCTTGCAGGCGCAAAAGCGCTAAATATAGAAGTCCCTCAGCAAGATAAAAACCTTTTTGCCATTGTTGAAACCGATGGCTGCTTTATTAGCGGGGTGCAAACGGCTACGGGTTGCGCGGTTAATCGCCGCACCATGCGCATCGAAGATTTGGGCAAAATTGCTGTAACCTTTGTCAATGTCAAAACCGAAGAGGCTATTCGTGTAGCGCCAAAAAACGATGTGCGCGAAAAAGCCTGGGAATATGCGCCAAAGAACGAAAAAAAGCGTTACTACGCTATGCTCTATGGTTATCAACTTATGCCTGAAGAGGAACTCTTAAAGCTCGAGCCTGTCAAACTTTTAAACCCTGTCGGCAACATTATTAGTAAAGCAGGTGTCAGAGTAGACTGTGCCAAATGCGGTGAAGAAATTATTAATGAGCGCGAAGTTGTGCAAGATGGCATCATCCTTTGCAGGACGTGTGCGGGGCAGTCATACTATTTAGTACCTAGCACCTAGTAACGAGTATAGAGTAGCACCCTGCTTTGGCTTTCATTACTGTCTTCTCAAGCTAAAATCGTTAGACTGAAGCACTTGCAAAGGAGAAATGATGAGTCTTAAAGGTAAAACTTTGTTTATTACTGGCTCGAGCCGAGGTATTGGTTTAGCGATTGGTTTACGGGCTGCGCGGGATGGGGCCAATATTGTCATTGCGGCAAAAACGGCTGAACCTCACCCGAAACTCGAGGGAACCATTTATACTGCTGCCGATGATATTAGAAATGCAGGCGGACAAGCCCTACCCTTAGTCGTAGACATCCGCTATGAAGATCAGGTTAAAGATGCCTTTGATAAAGCAGTTAGCGAGTTTGGTGGCATCGACATCTTGGTCAATAATGCCAGTGCTATTAATCTAACCAGCACCGAAGCGGTAGATATGAAACGATACGACCTGATGCACGGTGTTAATACCCGTGGTAGCTTTCTTTGCTCAAAATATGCCGTGCCTCATCTTAAGAAAGCTGCAAACCCTCATGTGCTCATGATTTCTCCACCCTTAAATATGGAGGCCCGCTGGTTTGCGCCCCATGTGGCTTACACCATGGCCAAGTTTGGCATGAGCATGTGCGTTTTGGGTATGGCTGAAGAATTTCGCTCTGAGGGTATTGCCTTTAATGCACTCTGGCCCCGTACTACCATCGCAACGGCTGCCATACAAAATTTACTTGGGGGCGATCAAATGATGAAATTAAGCCGCAAGCCCGAGATTATGGCTGACGCTGCTTACGCCATTTTTAATAAACCCAGCCGTGACTTAACAGGTCAGTTTTTAATTGATGATGAAGTTTTGAGGGCTGACGGGGTTACCGATTTTAAACAGTATCAGGTTGATGAAAGTCTAAATGAAAACCAACTTGCGCCTGACTTTTTTGTCTAGCAATTGTCTCGCTTTTTCTCTGTACAAGTCCTTGCAAATGGGTAGGACTACGGGATGTTTTTGGAAGCTAGGAAACGCTTTTGTAACCAGGGTTGGAGAATAAGATTATTTAGATCGATCAGGGCATGTATGATTATGACTACCCAGATGCTGCTTGTAGCAAGGTAAATTACCATTAATACTGTACCGAGTAGCATCGTAATCACCACACCCGCCCAACCCTGATAATAATGCACCAGGCCAAAAATTAGGGTTGCTACAACCAAAGCGAAAAGAGCATTATTAAAAACTAAATAAATTAGCAAGGGAAGAAAGAGGCGAAAAAACAATTCCTCGCTAAAGCCTGCATTAAGTGCCAGTAAGCTTGCCCATAACCGTTCTTTGTTATTTCTGGGCAATAGAGCTTCAACATCACCTATGACTAAAGAGCTTTGAGGTTTCTTTTTCTGAGCCCTAATTCGCAGGAAAACACCCACGATTACTCCTGAAATAAGCACACTGGTAAGTATGCCAAGCATAAAACTTGAGCCACTATCCCTACTACTTGGTAGGGATTGCGCTGGAATGACCTTGGCAAATGCAGGGAGTAAAGTGTTAAGAAGTTTGAATTTGCCTAGAATTAAAAGCCCTATTAAACTCGAGCCACCAAAAAGTAAAAATGACTCGAGCGTCCATTTACG
>JAHEBB010000288.1 GCA_024642575.1 Trueperaceae bacterium
ACATTTCTGAAAAGGGTCTGGATATTTTGGTTCGGGCAGCTGTTCAGCGCCAGAGCCTTAGAGCTTCAACTACAGTCCAACGCGCCGACGCACATATTATTGCGGTTCCAACCCCCATTACTGAGGACAAAAAACCTGACCTGAGCTATGTGGTTGCCGCAACCAAGGAACTCTGCAAAGTATTGCGCAAGGGTGACCTGATCATTTTAGAATCAACTGTACCCCCAGGAACTTGCATCAATGTAGTAGCACCGATTATTGAGCTCGAGCTTGGATTAAGTCATGAGAGCGACTACTACCTTGCCCACTGCCCCGAGCGTGTTATTCCTGGCAATATCTTGACCGAAATGATCAAAAATGACCGCATTATTGGCGGTACTACCCCTGAAGCCACCAAGCGCACCGCTGATCTTTACCGTCACTTTGTCGAAGGGCAAATGCTTTTAACTGACGCTACCACAGCCGAACTTTGCAAACTCATGGAAAATACCTACCGCGATGTCAATATTGCATTAGCCAACGAACTTGCCAGCATTGCCGAAGGTCTAAATGTTGACATTAAACAGGCAATAAAACTCGCAAATCATCACCCCAGGGTCAATATCCATACTCCAGGTATTGGCGTAGGTGGACACTGCATACCTGTAGATCCCTGGTTTATTATTGACGCCGACCCGCAAAAAGCTAAGCTCATGCGTCAGGCAAGAGAAATTAATGATGGTAGACCTGGCGAATTTGCGCGGCGCATTTTAGATTTTGTTGCGCACCATGAAGGGCAAGTAGCTCTGCTTGGTCTAAGTTATAAGATTAATGTTGATGACATGCGCGAGTCACCTGCTATGCACATTGCTGAAGAAATTGCCAAAAAGAGCAAAGCGAAAATCTGGCTGGTAGAACCGCATTTAAACAGTCTGCCTCCTGAATTGGCAAGCTATGAAAGGCTCGAGCTGGTTAGTATCGAGAAGGCTTTTAAAGAAGCAAAACATTTTATTGGTTTGGTCGATCACAGCATCTTTAAAGGCGCAGCTGAAACCTATCAAAAAGAAATTCATGACGTGCTAAGCTTGACCCCTGCTAGCGCCATTTTGAACCCTGCTTAAACTCTTAAAGACTAAGGCATCTTTGCGGCTAAAAGTGCTCTTGACGATGAGGATTCCTAAAATCTAGTCTAAAGAAAGACACATGTTGACCACCGTCCCAACCTTTAATTTACTAGCTTTAAGAGGTTCAGCTTGAAACCTTTTTGGGACGCCTTTGCTTTGCTAAGTCAAAAAGAGCAAAGAGAAGTTTATTATCTTTTGCCTGCGATTGTTTTTAGAGCTTTGCTCGAGGTCGTAGCCATTATGTTTTTATCACCCTTTTTATCTTTGGTGACGAACCCAGGAAGCCTTTCAAAAAGCAACTTTCTAGGCAAGCTTTACCACATGTTTGGCTTTGCCAGCGACCAGGCTTTTTTTATTTTTATGGGCACGGTCAGTCTGGCTCTTATTATTAGTAGCAATGGTTTTTCTATGCTCGTTACCTGGCTTTTGCTGCGTTTTTCCTGGTTGCGTGATTACACCCTTTCGCACCGCCTTTTAGGGGCTTATCTACATAGACCCTATTTGTTTTTCTTAGGAAGAAACACTGCCGATATGGGTAAAAACATGCTCTTAGAAGTACAACAAGCTATTCGTGGCGTGCTTATCCCTGGCATGCAGGTAGTAGCCAATGGGGTCGTTGCCCTAGCAGTCATGCTCTTACTTATTATTATGAATCCGCTGATGGCACTAGGCTTAGCCATCTTTTTGGGTCTAGCTTATTTGGGTATTTATGGGGGCCTAAGGCGTTACTTAGAGCGTATCGGCAATGCCCGTATGCAGGAGAGTAAAGAGCGCTTTCAAACCGTGAATGAAGCGCTAGGTGGCGTTAAAGAAATTAAACTTTTGGCTAAAGAAGGTTTTTTCTTAAAACGATACGCTCGAACCGCAGAGCGCTACGCACACTATATGGCCCAAAGTGAAGTTCTGGCTTTTTTGCCCAAGTATCTGCTGGACACGCTGGCTTTTGGGGGTCTGGTGGCTATCTTGCTCTATTTTCTTATGTCGGGTAAAAATCTGACGGACGCCCTGCCCATTATTGGGCTATATGCGTTTGCAGGCTACCGCTTAGTACCTGCTTTGCAGCAAGTTTACCGCTCGCTCAGCAGCATGAAATTTAATGCGGCTGCCATTAGGGACATTGGCCAAGATTTAGCGGGTTCAGAAGTTTCAGCCTCTGAAGAAACGATTCCTCTGGACTTTATTAAAGAGATTAGGCTCGAGCATTTAAGTTTCCAGTACCCCGATACCCCAAGCGCCGCCCTGAGCAACATCCACCTCGCCATTCAGAAAAATCAGTCCGTTGCTTTTGTGGGTTCTACAGGTTCAGGAAAAAGTACCCTGGTTGACCTGATATTAGGTTTACTCAGCCCCAGTAACGGAAAACTTCTGCTTGATGGCCTGCCACTAGATTTTGAAAACATGCGTGCCTGGCAAAAAAACTTAGGCTATGTGCCACAAAGTATTTACCTAACCGATGCCAGCATTGCCGAGAATATTGCGCTTGGGTATAGTCGCTCTGAAATTGACCCCAAAGCTTTAGAAAAAGCCGCCAAAATTGCCAATTTACACGATTTTGTTCTGGGTTTAGAAAAAGGCTATGAGACCTTTGTAGGCGAGCGTGGGGTCCGCCTTAGTGGTGGGCAACGTCAGCGCATTGGCATAGCCAGAGCACTTTACCATGACCCGAGCATTTTGATTTTGGATGAAGCCACGAGTGCCCTCGATAATGTTACTGAAGAAGCGGTATTTTCGGCGATTAACAAGCTGATGGGGCAAAAGACCATCATCATGATTGCGCACCGCATCAGTACGGTGAAACACTGTGACACCATTTTTGTGATTGAGGCTGGCAAGATTGTCTCGCAAGGAACGTATGAAAGTCTGGTTAGCTCGAGCGAACGATTTAGAGCCTTAGCCCAGGTCAAAGGGTGAAAACCCTGGCGGTCATTCCTGCAAGAGGGGGGTCCAAGCGCTTACCTAGAAAAAATATTCGTGACTTGGGCGGCTTACCCCTGATTGCCTACACACTTAGAGCGGCGCTCGAGTCTGAGCTTTTCTCACGGCTTGTCGTCAGTACCGATGATATAGAGATTGCCGACATTGCCAAAAGCTTTGGAGCTGAAATTCCCTTTATGCGCGACAGCCTAGCCGATGACCACAGCCCTGTTTCACTGGTTACGTTAGATGCGCTAAAACGTTTGAATGAGCCCTTTGACGCTGTTGCCCAGCTTATGCCCAATTGCCCTTTTCGCACCGCAGAAGATGTTAAGGGGAGTTTTGAGCAGTTTAAAAAAAGTGATGCGGACACACAGCTTTCGGTGACGCGTTACGGCTGGTTAAATCCGTGGTGGGCTATGAAACTTAAGGATAGGCTCGAGCCTCTTTTCCCTGAAGCCCTCAAAACCCGTAGCCAAGATTTAGACCCCCTTTTTTGTCCTACAGGTGCTATCTGGTGGGCAAAACCCGAAGCGCTTAAAACCCATAAAACCTTTTACGCCCCAAACTATGGTGGCTTTGAACTTAGCTGGGATCACGCCTTAGATATCGATGATGCAGATGACTGGAAAATGGCTGAAGCGCTGCTGATTTTAAGAGAACAAAAGAAGTGAAAACAGCGCTTTATTCCACCCTTTACCCTGCCATCACGCCTTACTTAGCACCTTTCTTTAAAAGCATAGAAAACCAGAGTGACAGTGACTTTGACCTTTGGTTAGGGTTAGATTCTTTTAACCAAAAAGACTTAAGTCCTTTTTTGAACCAAGACGCCTATTTTGTTCAGGCAGAGAATGACACGATTGCCAGCCTTAGAGAAAAAGCTCTGCTTGAGATTTGCCAAACCTACAACGCCGTTATTTTGGTCGATAGTGATGACATCTTATTACCGGATAGAGTCCGCCGTGCTAAAAACGCGCTAAATACTTATGATGCCTACGCTTGTGCATTAAAGCTGATGGACGAAAGGGGCAAGCCTTTGGATTTAACCTTTCAAGCTGAAATGCCCTCTGACTGGGAAAGCTATCTGAGCCGAGTCAATGTCTTTGGCTTTTCCAATGCGGCTTACCGCTGCGAGATTTTAAAAGATTGTTTCCCCATACCCAGAGAAACGGTGATGGTGGACTGGTTGGTCATTAGTCAGGTCTTAGCGCAAAATGCCAGTTTGCACTTTGATGCTGAACCGCAAATGCTTTATCGGCAGTATCGTAACAATACGGCGAGGGTTATTAGTCCCTATAATTCAGAGCAAATCAAAAGGGCCTGCACTTTGGTTTTAGGCCACTATGATTATCTATTTGAAATTTTAAGAAAAAAGCCAGCTGAGAATGTGCTTTTTAGACAGAAAGCGCTCGAGCGTCAAAAAGCGGTCAAGCAGTTTGCCAAATTTATACAAGATGAGGCAAACTTGCGAGCCTATACTGAAAAAATCAATTATCTTAAATCTATCTATGGCTGGTGGGAAATCATCGCCCACCCAGATTTGGAGTATCTATGGCAGTAACTACAGTTTCTCTTAACGGTCGCCTGGTCGGCCCTGGTCAGCCTCCTTATATCATCGCGGAGATTGGTTCAAACCATAACGGTGATATTGCGCTGGCAAAACACATGATTAATGAAGCCAAGCGCTGCGGCGCTGACGCCGTAAAGTTTCAATCATGGACAAGCAAAACCCTTATCTCAAAAGCCGAATACGAGCGCAACACCACTTACGCCGATAAAAAGCGTCATTTTGGTAGCCTCAAAGAAATGGTTGATGCCTATCAGTTCACCCCTGAGCAGCATGTAGAAATCAATAACTACTGCCAGCAAGTAGGGGTTCACTTTATGTCAAGTGCCTTTTCACCTGAAGAGGTCGATTTGCTTAAAGGGCTGGATGTACCTGCGATAAAACTGGCTTCAATGGACGTAACCCATCCTGTTTTACTGGCGGCAGCAGCAAAGTCAGGTAAGCCGATTATCTTATCAACGGGTTTAGCTGATATGGCAGAAGTAGCCACAGCCGTTAGCATCTTGCAAGAAAATGGCTGCAAGGAGCTGGTTTTACTTCACTGCATTTCGATTTATCCGCCTGAATACCAGGACATTCATCTGAATAATATGAAGACCTTAGAAACGGCCTTTAATGTGCCTGTGGGTTTTAGCGATCACAGCATTGGCACGGCCATTCCTCTTGCCTCTGTGGCACTGGGTGCTTGCATGCTTGAAAAGCATTTTACTTTAGATAAAGATATGGAAGGCTGGGATCACTGGATTTCAGCAAATCCAGACGAACTAGAAGTCATTTGCCGCGAATCGAAAAATGTTTTTGAAGCATTGGGCAGTTCCGTTCGCACTGTAAGTGAGGCAGAAATGGCAAAGCGTAGCAAATTTAGACGCTGCATCGTTTTAAAAACAGCCTTAAAAGCTGGGCATACGCTAAGTCTGGATGACCTTGATTTTAAACGCCCGGGCACAGGCATTGCACCCACCGATTATTCTTATGTGGTAGGCCGCAGTTTGAAACATGATTTGGACATTGACCACGAACTTGCCTGGACAGACCTGAATTAAGGTGACTATTCCTGAGGTTTTGGTTTTAGGGGCAGGCGGTCATGCCAAAGTACTCATTGACATCTTGCTAAGTCTAGGGACGCCAATTAAAGGCGCGCTCGAGCCCAACCAAGAGCTCTGGGGAAAATCTGTTCTGGGTGTGCCCATCATTGCTGGCGATGAGTTTATATTTACTTATAAACCCGAAGACATTCTTTTGGTCAATGGTTTAGGAAGTGTCAAAAATACCTTGCCAAGACGTAAGCTCTTTGAGCGCTGGAAAGCCCATGGTTACAGCTTTGCCAGCGTCATCCATCCTAAAGCGATTGTCTCGAGCCATGCCCACTGTGATGAAGGCGTACAAATTATGGCGGGTGCGATTATTAGTGCAGGCGTTCAGATTGCCGAAAATTGTGTGATTAATACGGGGGCAATTATTGAGCATGACTGCAAGCTTGAGGCGCATGTGCATATTTCTCCAGGGGCGCATCTGGCAGGTACGGTCAAGGTTGGAGCAGGCAGTCATATAGGCTTAAGTGCCAGCATTTTACAAAATCTAAGTTTGGGTGAAGCATGTCTCATAGCCGCAGGAGCCGTCGTAGTAGACTCGGTGGAGAGCGGAAAAACCGTCATGGGTATACCTGCCAAATAATGGACATTTCACCATGCTAAATTGGACTCAAACCTTTGTCAGCCCTGAAAGCAGCTTGCGCGATGTCTTGCTCACGATTGATAGGGCAGAGTTACAGATTGCGCTGGTGGTCGATGACAAAATGCGCCTGCTTGGACTTATTACTGATGGTGACGTAAGGCGTGCGCTGTTAAAAGGGTTGACGCTCGAGGCTTTTGCCAAAGACATCATGACGCAAAACCCCATTAGTGTTTCCCCTGAGATGCGGCCACAGGCAGTTGAGCAGCTGATGCAACAAAAAGATATTCACCATCTTCCTGTTTTAGATAAAGATGGGGTAATTGTTAGCCTGGCAGTTAGGGGCAAAATTTTACCCCGCGAACGCTTTGATAATGAAATTATCCTGATGGCAGGAGGGTTAGGTAGCCGACTCGGTGACTTAACCAAAGATGTGCCAAAACCCCTTTTACATATTGCCAATAAACCTATTTTAGAAATTATTTTAGATAGTTTTTTAGAGCAAGGGTTTCACCGCTTTCATATTGCCGTAAATTACAAGGCTGAGCTGATCGAGCATCATTTTGGTAAGGGTCGGCAGTGGGGCGCACAGATTAGCTATTTGCGTGAAAATAAACGCATGGGAACGTGCGGTGCTTTAGGTCTGCTTAAAGAACGCCCTGATAAACCCTTAATTGTCATGAATGGTGATTTACTCACACGACTTAATTTTAAAAATCTGCTTGATTTTCATGCTGCTAATCAAAGTATGGCAACCATGGCCGTGCGTGACTATGATGTACAAATTCCTTTTGGTGTCATTCATGCTGA
>JAHEBB010000289.1 GCA_024642575.1 Trueperaceae bacterium
TACTTAGCTTGTCCGAGCGTACGATCAAAGATCGGAATTGATGACAATACACCATCATCAATTCAGCTTGGTATAAGAAGAGTAAATCACTTTAAAAACTAAATTAAAATGAGTCATTTTTTCCGTAGGAAATATAGCTTAAAAAACTAACTTCAAAATGCCATCTTCCTGCATCATAAACCCCCTCTCATGGGTGTGACCGTTGCACATCAGAAATTTTTAATTCAGTAGATACTAACAGCAATATGAACTTTTCCACATCAAGGGGTACGTATTTCATCAGTCTTATAGCTAGTCTCATGATTCTAGCAAGCTGTAATCAACCCTCTTCTGTAGAACCTCCCGTTCAGCCAAACCCCAACAGCCCCTACGCCCAAGAACTTCCTGAAGGCGTAGAAACCTCTTCAGATGGTTCTGGAAATGGAGCTTGGCAGGAGGAGTTTCCCGGGGGTTTAGATAGTGAAGCTGTTGTCGGGACTCCTTATGCTCATATTGAAGGTATGTGGTCAAGAGTATTTAACTGGCCGCTTATTGCCATACATGCTGCACTCTTACCTAATGGCAACATATTTAGTTTTGGCACAGCACCCAAAAACAACTTTGGTTACTTAGAGCTAGAAGCTTTTTATCATGATGTGTGGAACCCCAGCCAGGGCTTAGGTCTCCAAGCCCACACCAGTTTACCCAACAGTTCAGAAACAAATATTTTCTGTGGTGGACAAACACTTTTACCTGATGGACGCCTACTTATCGCAGGTGGTGACTTACCCTTTGATGCTGGCACAAAGCTTAATGCCTTTAAAGGCGTACCCGATCTGAATATTTACTCTTATGAGACTGGTCAATTAAACCGCTCTCCTGTACAAATGACGAGAGGGCGCTGGTATCCAACCTTAGTCAATATGGCAGATGGTGATGTAACGATCGTTGGGGGATACGACGTTAATCAGCAGCCTACAACCGAAGTCGAACTTTGGGAACCTCAGACGGGTTGGAAAGTTGTTAGAACCCTTGATGAATTCAAACCTTATTTTGAACTAAATTGGAGCTATCCTTTTGCCTTTTTAGCCCCTAATGGCTGGATCTTTTTTGCCCAAACACAATTTGCCTATCTCAACCCTTATAAAAATATCATGCGCTATGCTGGCACCAGACCAGGCGCTACGGGCATGGGCTTTGGCAGTGCGGTGATGTACGATGAAGGCAAAATTTTAATTCTTGGTGGGGGTACTAAGTCAATGGCCAGGTCAAGTGCTGAAATCATTGATATAAACAGTGATACGCCTGCGTGGAAAAGGACAAACAGCATGACCTTTCCGCGCAAATATCCTGATGCCACTTTGCTTGCCGATGGTCAGATCTTTGTCAGTGGCGGCAGCAGCAACGGCTTAAACTCAATGCAGTCTGCTGTTTATCATGGAGAAATCTGGAATCCCATTACTGAACAATGGTCATTAACTTCTCCTGCACAACGAACCCGCATGTATCACTCAACCGCCTTGCTAATGCCCGATGCTAGGGTGCTAATTCTAGGAGGCGATCGACCTGAGGAAACGGCTAACTTTAATGGGGAAATTTTTTACCCACCTTATCTCTTTAAAAAAGATGGCTCGGGAGAACTTGCGCCTCGACCTTTGATTAAAAGTGTTGAAGATTTTAGCTATGCACAAACCTTTTCTCTTAGTTTTGCCCGAACCACTAGTGTTAGTAAAGTGAGTTTAATCAAACTAGGCTCCGTCACCCATTCCTTTAATATGAGTCAGCGTTTTTTAAAGCTCGAGTTTTCACAGAAAGGTACTCGTCTTACGATTAACTCGCCCACGTCACCTTTTATTGCCCCTCCAGGTTTCTATCTGCTTTTTATTTTTGATGATCAGGGCGTGCCATCTCAAGCAAAAATCGTTAGTCTTAAATAGGCTTTGCCTATATCAGGCTTCTGCTCTTATAAATAAACTTTTCTTTATAGTTTTGAAAGTGCAATCTGTTTAGTCCTTGTGACAGCTGCACAGGATAGAACTTAGTCTCAGGGCCATACTTAGAGTATGAACACTATTAGAGTAAAGCCATCACTGTTTATTCTTTTTTGCTTAGCGATACTCTTCTTACTCGCAAGTTGTTCTCAAGATGAAACCTCTTTACCTAAAAATCTTGGGGACGAGACATCTCAGACCTCTGAAGTAGTCAAGAATGAAAAGGTTGCAGTCACAGGTTCAAAAACCTGGATGCAAGATTTTAACTCAGGCGAGCTAAGCACCCAAGCCCTTAAAGGTCCAGCTGATGCCCATCAAAAAGGGGTATGGTCCGAAGTTTTTGACTGGCCCTTTATCGCTATACATGCCGCACTCTTACCTAACGGTAAGGTATTTTCTTTTGGTACACAGCCTAAAAACCTTTTTAATTACCTCGAGCTAGAGGCTTTTCATCATGATGTCTGGGATCCCACAAAAGGGGTAGGCTTAAGCTCACACCAGACTCTGCCTAATGCCACAAGTAGTAATATTTTTTGTGGTGGTGTCACTCTTTTACCAGATGGAACCCTGATGATAGCTGGCGGCGACCTCGCCTATGAGCATGATCTTAATCAAAATGCCTTTAAAGGCAATGCCGATTTAAATCTTTATAATTATCAAACAGGTCAGCTTACTAAGTCTCCTCTACAAATGACCAGAGGTCGTTGGTATCCTACTTTAGTTAATTTACCCAATGGTGAAGTCGGGGTTTTTGGTGGTTACGATGTTAATCAAAAGCCTACCACCGAAGTAGAGATTTGGAACCCCAAAACAGGCTGGCGCATTCTCAATGGTTTAGAGGCATTCACTACCTTTTTTGAACAAAACTGGAGTTATCCCTTTGTTTTTACCGCCCCAAATGGCGAAGTCTTTTTTGCACAAACTCGTTTTGCTTATTTGAACACCGATACCAGCACCATGCGCTTTGCAGGTACCAGACCTAGCGCTACGGGTATGGGTTTTGGTAGTGCGGTCATGTATGACATAGGTAAAATCCTCATTTTAGGAGGTGGCAATAATAGTATCGCCAGAGCAGAAGCAGAGACTATTGATATCAATGGTGAAACCCCTGCCTGGAAAAAAGTTGCGGCAATGTCAAGCCCTCGCAAATATCCTGATGCCACCTTACTCGCTGATGGTCAAATTTTTGTCAACGGTGGTAGTAACCGTGGTGAAAATGCCATGGATAGTATCATCTATCAAAGTGAAATCTGGAATCCTGCCACAGAAAAGTGGTCACCATCTGCTTCAGCCAGTCGCTCGCGCATGTATCACTCAACTGCCCTTTTATTACCCGATGCGACCGTTTTAACGGTTGGCGGCGATCGACCCGAAGAAACGGCTAACTTTAACGGGGAAATCTACTATCCCCCTTATCTGTTTAAAAATGACGGCTCAGGTGAACTTGCTCCAAGACCTGTTATCCAGAGCGTTCAAACCTTTACTTATAAAGATGCTTTTAGCCTTAGTTTTAATGGCGCAAATAAAGTCAGCAAAGTCAGTTTTATTAAAACGGGTGCAACCACACATTCATGGAATATGAGCCAAAGGTTTATGAGTCTTGACTTTAAACAAAACGGCTCGAGCCTTACCTTAACCGCTCCCAACAGCCCTGATATTGCTCCGCCTGGTTACTATCTCATTTTTATCTTTGATGAAAATGGTGTACCTTCAGAAGGCAAGATTGTTAACCTGCAAAATAAAGCGCCCGTCATCAAAAACCCAGGTAAGCAGACCAATAAATTTAATGATTCTGTCGGCCTGAACTTAGAAGCTTCTGACCCTCAAGGTGAGAAAATTACCTATACTGCTAAAGGTTTACCCACAGGTTTAACCTTAAATTCAGACAATGGTCAAATTCGTGGCAATGTCGCAGCCTTTGGTAATTTTGCTGTCACAGTTACGGTTACAAACCAGAGTGGTTTTGCCAGAGACATCAGTTTTAACTGGATTATTAGTACCGAAGGCATTCCTGACTTGGTGCTCGAGCCCTTAAGCATTAGCCCAAAAGAAACTGGTTCTGTAACCTATAGTGTTGATTTTCAAGGCGGTCTAAATCCTAAATTTCGTTGGTCCTTTGATAACGAGGCTTATGGTGCTTATTCAAGTTTAAATACTATAACCAAAGCCTTTGCCAAACCAGGTCACTATGCTATTAGTGTCATGGCAACCGATGATACAGGCAAAGAAGTTAAGCTCGAGACCCAACAACTCATCTATAACCCCTTTACTACCAAGCAAGCTAAAAGCTCGAGCAGCATTTTCTATGACACAGATAGTAACCACATTTGGAAAGTTAATCCAGATAACAACTCTGTCACGGTCATGGATGCTAAGACCAATAGCAAAATTCAGGAAATCCCCGTTGGTCAAGGTCCAAGAGCACTCACTCAGCTCAATCATCAGATATGGGTCAGCAATAAATTTGATGCCAGCCTAACCGTTATCAATAAAAACACGCTTGAAACCATTCGGACTCTTAAGCTTCCTTATGCTTCCCAACCTTATGGCATCGTTGCTGATAGTAGTACCGATTCTGTTTATGTCGTGCTCGAGGCTCTTGGTGAAGTTCTTAAACTCGATAGCAGTGGCGCTATCCAGGCGCGTGTAAGTGCAGGCGCTAATCCTAGACATATTTCCTTGTCCGCCGACAATAAAATCTTAGTTACACGCTATATAACTGCGCCTGTCCAAGATGAGCTTAGTACAAATCAAAATTTGGCAAAAGGTGCTGACCTCATGATTTTCTCAAGCACTCTGAAACTTGAGACAACCGTGGTCCTAAATAAGGTTATTGACCCTCTGGCAACCATTACAGGTAGCGGGATCGCTAACTACCTTGGCGCTCCAGTCATTTCGCCTGATGGTAAAACAGCCTGGATTCCCTCTAAACAAGATGACATTACCCGAGGTAACTTCCGCGATGGTAATAATCTGACCTTTGAGCACACCGTTCGCAGTATCAGCTCCCCTGTTGATCTTGTTAACCTTGCCTCCGATGTTACCAAACGT
Source organism: Trueperaceae bacterium (assembly GCA_024642575.1). GTDB lineage: Bacteria > Deinococcota > Deinococci > Deinococcales > Trueperaceae > JAHEBB01. Next base: position 5,022 of record JAHEBB010000289.1, read on the forward strand.
ATTGATTTCGACAATGGGGGAATTGCGAGCGCTGCCGTATTTAGCCACTACGGTGACTACTTATTTGTTGCTTTAGAAGGAAGTCGTGAAGTTGCCGTCGTTGATGTTTACAATAATGATGAGCTCTTTCGCTTTGAAACTGGTTTTGCCCCTCAGGGTCTCGCTCTCTCCGCTGATGGTCTTACCCTCTATGTTGATAACTTCATGGCCAGAACCGTTAGTGTGCATGACATCTCTAGTCTGGTTAATGATAATAGCCATAAACCCGAAGCTGTACAGCTTATTACCACAATCAAGAGTGTTGATAATGAACTACTTAGTAGCCAAATACTCCGCGGCAAACAACTCTTCTATGATGCTGCCGATGACCGCATTGGCAAAGACAACTACATTAGCTGTGCTTCCTGCCACAATGACGGCGAACAAGATGGTCGGGTTTGGGACTTCACTGGTCTAGGTGAAGGCTTAAGAAATACCATTAGCTTAAGAGGACGCAGCGGCATGAATCATGGTCCCCTACACTGGAGCGGTAACTTTGATGAGGTGCAAGACTTCGAAGGCCAGATGCGCACACTCGGCAATGGCACAGGCTTACTCTCTGACTCACTCTTCCATACAGGAACTCGAGCTGATCCCTTAGGAGATAGTAAAGCAGGCTTAAGTGAAGATCTCGATGCTATGGCAGCCTATGTGGCCTCACTCGATACTTTTGCTGCCAGCCCCTACCGCAATGAAGACGGCAGCTTAAGCGCTGAAGCCCAGATTGGCAAACGCATTTTCCAGTCTGCAGGCTGCATTGCCTGTCATAGTGGAGATAACTTCAGTGATAGTGCGCTCAATGTCCGTCATGATATTGGTACGATTAAAGCAAGCAGTGGTAAACGCCTGAATACTAAGCTCGATGGTTTAGATACCCCAACTTTAAGAGATGTCTGGGCAACGGCTCCCTATTTACATGATGGTTCTGCTACAACCCTGGCTGACGCAGTAAAAGCTCATAAAGATGTTAAGTTAACTGATAACGAAACCCATCAACTGGTTAGCTACCTCTTACAAATCGATGGTAGTGAAGACGCCCCTCAAGCCCTGAGCGATACAAAACTGACTGTAACCAACCTTGAAAAAACCGCCAAACTCTCAGCTAGCAAAGGCCAAAAAGATATTTCGGCTCTTACCTTTACAGTAGTAGCAGATAAAGTTAGCACCTTAACCAGTTTTACGCTCAGTGTAAGCGGTTCTGGGAATGATGCCCTTGACATTAACGCTGTAAGTCTATATGAAGATAATAATCAGGATGGCAAAGTTGATACTGGAGACAACAAACTTGTTGTTGGCACGTTTAGCGAAGACAACGGCTTACTTACCCTTAATCTTGCTAGTGACCTAACTTTAACAGCGGGGGAAACCATTCACTTTATTGTCACAGTCGATATTAGTGATACCTTAGCTGCTAGTCTTTATGGCTCGAGTGCGGCTCTTGCATTATTTGGTTTCGGACTCTTAGGTCTTGCGCTGAAACGTAAGCGCGTTGTCCTAATGCTTATCATCTTGCTTGCCAGCATTCTGAGCGCTTGTAGTAGTAGCCCTGTTCCACCCCAGGTTATTAAGGATGACACTAGTGTCAGCTACCAACTGAGCTTAGAAAATCTTAGTGGTTTAAGTAATGAGAAAGAAGTCTTCAGTACAGGCTTACCTATCAAAGGTCAAGAAATTATTGTTAAAAAATAACATGCCAACCCTAAATAATTAGGGTTGCTTATATAAAACCAAGCCAAGGCATTAGATAGCAACTTGGCTTAGTTTTAATTATTCTGCTCTCCAGGGTTTTGAATAAAAGGTTGATGTATTGAAACATCTCTTTCCGAGTATTGGGCTTGAGTATCTGAGGGTGATGGAATCTCATACCTATAAGCTTTCATAAAATCTTTGCAGTGTTTTAAGATATATGCCAAATCTTCATTTGATAACATAGAAGCGTAGCCACTACGCTTGCGCCGATCAAGCAGGATTTTGCTAGGCATTTCTTTT
>JAHEBB010000290.1 GCA_024642575.1 Trueperaceae bacterium
CAGGACAAGCAATTTTAGCTTTAACAAATATTTCTTTCAGTGAGTCGGGAAGTGTAAATAAAGTGGTAAATGGCGATTTTTCTAAGGGCCTTAACAGCTGGGGTATCTGGGGGGACGGAAGTTTTTCTATCAGCAGTGGAGAGAATAGCTCTGACTCTGCTTTAGCCATCCAGGTCAAACAAAATCAATTTCTAGGAATGAATTCGGAAAGTTTTGGTGTATCGCCAGAAACGTCCTTTACGATAAACTTCCGCGCCAAGATCGCTCCTTTATCTAAAGGCAGTGGTTACTTTGACGTAATTTTTCAAAGTAGTGAGGGCGAAGTTCGTCGTTTAACGATTCCCCTAGATGCAGCATCCGTAGTTATTGGTACAGCTAGCACAGATACAAGTGGAAATTATACGGTTGATAGAAAGAGGCTTCCTCAAGGGGATTTGGAGCTTAAGGCTTGGTTTGCAGGTGATGATATGTATTGGCCTGCTATCAGTCGACTAAAGCTGGCACCTTGACTCATTTAACGTTTCCTAGATTTTGCTTAATACTGAACCCTCTCAATCTCACTCTGCTCAATGTCTTTCCTACGTGCATCATATAAACGTGTGGTGCGAGGATCAGCATGCCCTGCAATGTCCTGAGCTTGCTCTAAGAGTCCCCCATTCTTTAAGAAGGTTGTGATGCCAGTTTTCCTCCCTGTGTGATTACTGATATCTGTCCTAATCCCTGCGGTCTGGGCTCGAGCTTTAATCATTCGATACATATCAGGCTGCGTCAGTGGATTCCTGGTTAACTCTCTATATCTGTTGATGGTTCTAAATAAAGGAAGGGATTTCCCTGGTTTATGCGTCAGGTCAATCCCTGCCACCTTGATATAAGCATTGAGATACTGGGTTGCTTTGTGATGCAGGGGTAGGCGTCTTACTTTGCCACCCTTCTCTCTAAAGGTCAAAGTCTTTGGTTCGCCATCGAAATGATAATCCCCGACCCTCAGTTTGATCACCGCTCCTACCCGTTGCCACTGATAAAAGAAGAGTCCAAGAATAGCTTTATCACGATAATCTTTTAAGTTTGTGCCATCCATTGATTCAAACAATCGCCTCACTTCACTAGCTGCTAGTTCTTGGGTCTTTCCCTCCCTTGGTGAATACTTAGGACCTTTAACCGTAGCTGCTTTATTAAACGGCATCACCCCTCCATTCACAAAAAAGTCAAAGAGCTTCTTAATAGCCGAAAGTTCTTGCTTTACCGATGGAACACTAAGCTCCTGCTCAAGCTCTCGAAAGTAAATGCCAATCATAGGTGGCAAGATGTTTTCAAAGCTCACCTTCTTAAACTCACACCACTGAAAGAATCTAACCGCTGCTCGAGCGTAAGCTCTTCTGGTATGCACATTCGCAATCGAGTTGGTAAAGAACTCTAAAAACGATAACGACGCCTTCTCCCCTGCCTCAACAATCACCGAAGGCAACCCCCCCGACTCGAGCCTCACCAGCTGATCTCTTCTAACTTCCAATTCCTTTTTCATAGGTTCCTTAAATTCTGCCTTATTTGACGTATGATAATGTCCTTTATCATGGTCCGATTCGTTCGTCTAAAGGGTTCTACCGAAAGTTCTATTTCCTTGCTGGATCATTTGCTCATCGGGTTCTACGAAATGGTCCCACTAAAATCTTCTTCTAAGCCCTGCAAGATCGTTTCAAAATCTAATGATGCTCCTCGTTTCCATGCAGCTTTATAAATCGTGTCACCAAGTTCAGATTTTAGCTTATCAGCCAAGAGAGTGAACCGCTCTAGCTGATCTTTAGGGATCAATGACAACTGATCAGCATAAGAAAGCATCCAAACCACAGATTTTGAAGCTTGATTTATTAGCAGGATGTCTGCCAAGGTCAGCATCGTATCAGCACGTGGTTTTGTCCCAATTTCAAGATGGAAGTTTAATATCTTGAAGCATATCTCAGCTGCAGCCTTATAGTTTTGAAGCCTGTATTCAACAAAGGCAAGAGGTTGAAGGAATAAAATTAACCGAGCATCCGATTCCAGCTCTAAATTTTGTGACTCTAGTAAATAAGATTTTGCTTGTTGATATTGTTCGCGGCCGATAGCAATATGGGTGAGTCCAACTAAACCCCAACCAATACCTCGAGGTGCCTGGTTCTTTCGACTCCAGGCAATCCCTTTTTCAAAGTAAGCTTGTGCTTCATCAAACAAACCCTGATCGGTAGCTATATTTCCAAGCGTTAGATTTACGCTGCACGCAATGTGGCCATTCTCGATGTTTGTAGATGCGTGCAAAAGGGCAATTTTAAGGTCTTTAGGCTCTACTGCATCAAAACCTGATGCTGCGCCCTGTCGATGGCACTGTGATAGACCAAATGCACTGTTTGCGCCAGGTGGACACTTTGATAGAATTCCGAAAGCATCCCGTCCTAACACCTGGGCACGGTCGTTGAATCCTAAGCGACGGTAATAGAAACTCTGAGTTGCCATGATATGACCCAGAACACAGGTATGCATTTGTTCTGTAACATCACTTCTTAACTCATTTGCTGCCCATTCAAAGGTTGCTACTGCCTCTTGGTACCAACCAAGCACCTCATAAAGGGTGAACAAAAATAACGTGTAACTCACGATGTCATCCAAAAACCGTTGCTTGATGGCACGCTGCCAACCTAAACGAACATTATCGATATCCGCTAAGACTTGCTGTTCCCTACCCTTCCAAACCCTGTCTACATGTTGGCGGGTAAAGGCTGAAAAATATCTGGCGTGTTGATCCATTGTTTCGTTTAGGGCATCCTGGTGCTCAGCTAAGCGTTCATAACCATACTGACGCAGCAGTTCATGAATCTCAAAGCGTCCAGAGTCAGCATCTCGAAGAATCAAGGCTTTATTCATTAGGCTCAACAAAGTCTGCAAGTTGGCCGCTGACACTGCCTGGGCAGCCTCTCTACTAAACCCACCGCGAAAAACACTTAAGGACTTAAACACTTGCTGCTCATGTTTCGTAAGATTTTCCCAGGCGTAATTAAACACAATTCGTATGCTGTGTTGGCGTTCCGGCATTTCCCCCACTTCATCTGCCAAGAAGTCCAGGCTTTGCTGAATCTCGCTCGCGATTTCTTCTGGGTTAAGCATAAGCACCCAGCTAGCTGCCAGCATAATGCCTAGCGGCATTCCCTGCACTTGTCGACAAATCTGCAAGACAGCCTCAAAGTTAGCCTCTGTTAGCTCAAAGCCAGGCTGAGCACGACCCGCACTACTTAGGAACAGTTGCACAGATGAGTGTTCAAGTGAATCTTCGTATGTGACGCTCTCCGGTAAATCAAGACCGCCCAGTTGAAATAAAGTCTCCCCTGGTTGACCAAGACGTTGGCGTGAAGTCACCAAGATTTTAACGTTAGGCGCTGCTTGTAGGATGCGCGTGACCAGCCCTGCCGCATCTAACAGATGCTCAAAGTTATCTAAGACCAGTAGGATATACCTATTTCTCAGGTAATCAAGAATTTGTTGTTCATGCGCTCGACCGTCCGCCTGAAACTGATATCTAAGTACTTCAGCTATAGCTGAGGAAATGTTAGCTGGATCCGACAATGGCGCTAGCTCAACCAGGTAAATACCATCTTTAAACTGACTATTAATAATGTGTTTTTCAGCTAAAGCCATTACCAATCTTGATTTACCCATCCCACCAGGAGCAACCACACTAAGAAGCCGACAACTTGGATCCCTAAGGTAGCCATCTAAAAGCTCAAGCTCATTTTGTCGACCTATAAATGGTGTTGTCTGGTTGGGTAAGTTGTTGGGATTGAGATTAAGCTCTATCTCTTTTAGTTGCTTAGAAGCCCTAGCCTCAAGAAACTGCTGTTGTGCTTCCTCTTGACTCATCTCGAATTCTAGGCCATAACTTAATGCTTTTTGTTTCACTTCATTTGCAAGCGGATGCTCTATAGTTACTAGCAGAGTATAAATACGCTTGAAGTCTGTTTCAGTTGGTTCTTTGGCTGAAGGCTCTAAGTAAGCTTTTTCTGCTTCCTTGGCAGCTTCCGTAAAGAGACCCCCTCTGGCTTTTTGTTCTGCTTGATGTAACTTTGCCAGCCTTACTTTGTTTGCCAAGCCTTCCCGAGTTTGATAAAGCCACTCTTCTAGTTCTTCACCCATATCCTTAAGATAAAAGTCTTCAAGGAAGCGGCCTTGATAAAGCTCTACAACCCTAGGATAATCCCCTTGTTCAAACGCTTTCACTAACTCATTGGCGTCACAGTCGAATCTGGTGCAAAGCAGATGACCGTTAACGTCTACAAGATTTGTATTTACTTTTTTTAGTCGGCTTAGAACGGTGGTTAAGTTGCGGCCAGCATTAACCCCTCGTGGCCAAAAAAGTTCAGCTAAGTGACGTTTTTCCTGAGGACCCTCTAAACAAAGATACGCCAGAAGCAGTAAGGGGCTGCTGCGTTTAAAATCTAAACCCTCTAAACGTAGCCTTCCTAGAGTCCTAAGAAACATAGCTGATTATAAACCTAAAAATAACCGCCAGGACAAAATAATTCCAAGAACCTTCGCCTTGGAATTAGCATAGAAGCTAGCTAGAATCACTGCAAATTTTATACTACTCGCAACACGAAAGGAGCAAGACATGAACCCGCAAAGCACACAGCAGATTCGCAGCACAAAAGCAAAAGTACAAGGTGAGCTTTGGAGTAAAAAAGCTCAAGACTGGGCAGAGATTCAAGAACCCGTGCATACCCCTATTTGGAAAGCGATGCTAGAAGCAACTGCTGTTGGTCAGGGAACACACTTTCTTGATGCTGGTTGTGGTGGCGGTGGTGCAAGTATATTGGCTTCGGCTTTGGGTGCAAAGGTCACGGGACTTGATGCGGCTGAAGGACTTATTGCTCAGGCTCGTAAGCGTGTACCTAGTGCTGACTTTTTTGTTGGTGAGTTGGAAAACTTACCTTTTGATAATGATAGTTTTGATGTTGTTTTTGCCGCAAACTCTATTCAATATTCAGAAAACCGTATAGCAGCGTTGCAAGAGCTAGCTCGAGTTTGTAAACCTAAGGGCCAGATTGTAGCTGGTTTATTTGGCCCAGCAGAAAAGGTGGCTTATCGTAGTGTTTTCAAAGCCGTTGTTGATACGTTGCCTGAACCCCCTAAAGGTGGTGGTCCCTTTGAGTTGTCTGTACCAGGTAAATTAGAAGCGCTGTTTGAAGAAGCAGGTCTTAAGGTAGTGAAACAGGGTGAAACCGATTGTCCTATCGGATTTTCAAATCTCGAGCAGTATTGGCTTGGTACTGTTTCTGGTGGACCTGTGCAAGCTGCATTAAAGGTTGTCGAAGAAGAGCAATTAAAATCTGCAGTTATAGATGCAGCCACTCCTTTTCTTCTAGATGATGGTCAAATCTTGATACAACCCAATAGTTATATTTATGTAGTAGCCTCTTTGCCTTCGTAGTTTCAATCAGTTAGCTTTAGATATGCTAATCGTTGCCTAACTGCATATGAGATCTACCTTCATAGTATTTAGACTTCGAGCTGGTATTGTTTGTGATAACAAAAAAAAGAATCACTCAACTTCTTAGGATCTTCTTCATGTAAATTATGCGAGGCATTAGCAATTTCAACTCGCTCTACCTTAGGCAACAGTTCTCCTAGTCGGTTTACGAAGTGACTAAAAACGTTGGGCTTTTCTGTCCTGTTAGGATCAGCGTAAGTTTACTCATCTTTTCTACTTCATGAGCAGTCAAAAGTATAAAACCAGAATACCGAAATAGTCTGTCTACACAGTTGGCCTCACAGCTTATCTAATGGCTACTTCGATGAAGCCTGTTATCTTTTTGAAAAACATACTGCAAATTTTGTAGAAACCCCGTCAAATAACTAAGTCAAATCAAGAAGAATTCATTCAGCTCTTAGCTCACCAGCTTGTAGAAAATTACAACTACTCTTATCACTCTTCCTAAGCGAGTCAGCAGGGTTGTTATTGCCTAAAAACCTTAGTTTTTAGATTGATACCCAAGTCAAGCCCTCTTTTCGAACTATTTAATTTTAGTTCATAGGTTTTGTCTGATAGTGCCTTAGCTCAAGAAAGGAGGTCCTTATGCGACTTTACTAGAACTTATCAGCTTCTGCGTTTTGCTATACAACCCAGGCGTAAGGTAAATGAAACCTAAAAAACGCACTAAGCTAAACCCTTTGTATTCACTAGCTACCTCATTTCACATTAAAAACGAAAGGAACATTTTATGAAACACAATGTTTGCAAGCACATAAGTAATCTTCCTATTCATCTACTTGTACTTATCACCCTTTTGGCAGGTATGAGTCTGGCTCAAGAAGCCACAACAGAAGAACGGATTCAAAATGCCTTAAGTGGCGGGCCCGCTGTTATTTCTGAAGGCGCAAGGGTTATGGACTGGCCTAATAGAGCTAATCCAGAAGGCCCAGGGGTTGAGTTAATTGAACTGCGAGCTGGTAGCAATGGTTGGACCTGTATTCCTAATCTACTTGATACCCCAGGTAACGATCCTATGTGTCTAAATGACATCTACTTAGAAGCACTTATGGCTCGGCATAACAACGTAGCTCCACCTTCTACAGGTATTGGTATAGGCTATATGCTTCAAGAAGGCACCCCCAAAGGAAGTACGCCACACATGATGGTTTATGTACCTGAGGGTGAAGGTGGCTATGCAGACTTTAGTACAGAACCTGGACCTTTACCTTGGATCATGTTTCCAGATACTCCCTATGCTCACTTGATGATTGCCATGGTTGAAGGGGCAGAGTAGGTAGACGTTTGCTAAGTTTCTTATCTATAGTTTTCTACAATCCCATCATTAAAGATGGGATTTTTCCTTGTCCCTTGGATCCTGGTTTTTTTCAGAAATCTTGATTTATTTAAACACTATGATAAGTCTCCCAAGATGCAATAGCATTGGCGCACCATAACGTCCTTTATGTTGCGTTAAATGAATTTATCGTTCAGCTCTCAATCTAACAAGCAGCGGCCAGAAGAATTTTGCCTGTTCCGGAGGCAACCCATCACAA
>JAHEBB010000291.1 GCA_024642575.1 Trueperaceae bacterium
ACAGGGCAGCTTGCATAGCAGTCCAGGCGAGTTCAATATCCGACTCTAAGGTTTGCCAATTGCTTATAGAAATACGAATGGCAGGTACCCCAAACACATTTGTAGGCGTCAGAAAAATGCGACCATCTTCTTTTAAGCGCTCGAGATAAGCTTTAACCTCTGCCTCAGTGGGTTGAGGCTCGAGCGTAAAACAAATCCCATTCATACTCACAGGTGCTAGCAAGCGAAAATGCTCAGAAGCAGCCATTTTCTCAGCTAAATTATTCGCCAGAGCGCAAGCCCTTTCGACAATTTCTTGATAGCCAGCTTTGCCGTAGGCTTGTAAGGTCATCCAGGCTGCTAATGCGCGAAAGCGCCTTGAGTTTTCTGGCGTACGGTGTACAAAATTGGGCTCAGACCCAGGTTGCCCCAGATAGTTAGCAGCATTTTGGAAGACTTCAACTTGCAAAGTTTCATGGCGGGTAAAAATCATGGCAGAGTCATAGGGCACATTGAGCCATTTATGAGCGTCTATGGTAATGCTATCTGCGGCTTCCCAGCCTTTTAGTAAAGAAGCTGTTTTAGGCGATAATGCCGCAAAACCCCCAAAAGCAGCGTCTACGTGTAACCAGAAAGGATAGCTGGTTTTTAATTTAGCAATCGCGGCAATATCATCATAGTCAACGGTATTTACCGTGCCCGCACTTGCTATAACAATACTTGGGGAATCTAACTCTTTGAGTCTTGCCTCTAAAGCTCTAACATCAATGGCCTCTCGAGCGTCCAGACAGGAAATTTTTTCCAAATTGCCTCGACCTAAACCAAGCATGGCTAAAGCTTTGTAAGCGCTCGAGTGTGCCGTCCCTGCCAAAATCTTAAGAGGCTCACGCAAACCTTCTTGCGCCACGTCATAACCTAGCTGTTTACCTACCCACTGCCGCGCCAACGCCAAACCCGTAAAGTTTGAAAGCGTAGCACCACTCACAAATACGCCAAAGAAACTCTCTGGCAAAGTAAACAAGTCACGCAACATAGCAATCGTCTCGAGCTCTATAAGTGGCGCAACCGAGTCCCCATACCCCGTTGCATTTTGATCAAAAGCTGAGGTGAGCCAGTCGGCAGCTAAAGCAGCTGGCGTAGCGCCCCCCGTCACAAAGCCAAAGTAGCGAGCACCTGAACTGGCTGAAAGCCCAGTAGCATAACGCTCCATAAAAAGTTTTAACGCCGTTTCTGCGCCTAACCCTTCTTTAGGTAAGGGCAAAACGTCTTGAGCTATGGGTTGCCTAGCAACCGAGCGCTCATCTAGAGAGCTAATAAAACTCTGGGCAAGCTCGAGGCTTTGCGCTAAAATCTTGGCTAAGTTAGCCTTATCCTTTTTTAACGGGGGATACATGATTATTTTTTGGCCTCCGGGGTAAACTTATAGCCCACTCCCCAAATGGTATGAAAAAAAATCGGCTTAGCAGGCTCAGGTTCAAACAGCTTACGAAGCCGCATTACAAAATTATCAACCGTACGGCTGCTGGGAAAAGCGTCATTGCCCCAGACCTCATCCAAAATATCATCTCGGCTAACAACTTCCCCTGCCCGTCTGGCTAAAAGCTTAAAAATACCCAGCTCTCTTTCGCCCAAAGCTTCTTCTTTATTACTGGCGAGCTTGGCTATCCAGGAGCGGTAATCAATATAGTGGCCCGCAAATTCAAACCCTAGCCCTTCTTCCTTGCCCCAACCCTGACGACGCAGCATGTTTTGTACCCGCAGCAAAAATTCTGGCAGATGAAAAGGCTTGGGTAAATAATCATCACCGCCAACCTGCAACCCTTTGATACGGTCATCTGGCTGACCCTTGGCACTTAAAAACAAGACTGGCGTATCATCGCCTTGTTTACGCATGTTTTCGCAAAGGTCATAGCCATTTAGATAGGGAAGCATGACATCTAAAATCACCATATTGGGCGAGCTACTTTGCCATAGCGTTTGACCCAATTTGCCATCAGGGGCGTGCACAACTTCATAGCCTTCTTCACGCAAATTTTCAGCAATGATAGCGGCCAAACTCTCTTCGTCTTCAATAATCAAAATCTTTGGGTTGTTCATGATGTAGTTCCTAAATCTAACCTTGTTTCTGTTTCTGCCAGCGAAACACGCCGCGGGAATACCAGAGTGAAGCGGCTCCCCCTCGGTTTATTAGCTTCGACCTTAACCCAGCCATTCATAGCTTCTGTAACAGATTTGACCAGATGAAGACCTAAACCTACGCCTTTTGACTTACGAGTAAGCTCGCTACCGACGCGGTAAAAGCGCTCAAAAATCTGTTTGTGCTCTTTTTCTTCTATGCCCATGCCCCGATCTTCAACATGAATAAGAATAAGATCAGCTTCCCGCTCGAGCCTTACCTTAATCGGTTTTTCCAGATCTGGACTGTATTTTACGGCATTGTCTAAAAGGTTATTCATAATCAGGGCAAAAGCATGTTCTTCAAGGGAAACAGGCAAAGGCTCAGGGCTATAGTCAATACTTATGCGTGCCCCACGCGCCTCAAGACCAGGTCTTGCTTTACCAATAATGCCTTGGATGAGTACATTTAGCTCTAAGGGTTCTAAGCTCGGAGCAACCTTGCCTTGCTCGAGCCTGGCACTGGCTAAAACCTGCTCACTGGTTTGCTCGAGCCGATCTAATTCGGCTACCATACGCTTTAAATAGTCTTTTTGTTTTTCAGGGTTTAAGTTGCGCATAAGCGCTGTTTCAATCAGTAAACGCAGCGTGCTCATTGGCGTTTTAAATTCATGGGTAATAGCAGAAAGAAAATTTTGCTGCTGACGCTTTAACTTACGCTCCGAACGCAAACTACGCGCAATAATCCATAACCCGCTCAAAACCACCAAAACAAAAAATGGTCCTTCATAGGCAAACATCCTAAGAGAGCGGTTTTGCTCCGAAATAAATTCTGCGGCCCGCACTTTATTAAGTTCAAACTGCTTGCTTGTTTCGGCAAAGGTCAAGTGAGGAAAACTTTGGAGCAGGTCTGCTTTAAATTCTGGCTTTGCCTCATACATACGGTTAGCAACTTGTACTTCTTGCCGCCATTCTTCTAGCGTACGATCAGTGGTCTGACTAATATACATGTGCTGAAAAATAATCCACCAAATCACCTGCGCCAGCACAAAAACAATAATGACGCTAAAGGCGATGCGGGTAACGGTAGGAGAATTTTGTTTCATTATCAAGGAGCTTGTTAGAGGCTTAAAGCCAGCCCTTTTCTAAGGCTTCAAGGGCATAATAAGAAATGATTAAATTGGCACCAGCACGTTTGATGCTGGTTAAAGCTTCTTGCACAGCCAAAGCTTCATCAAGCGCGCCCGCAGCAGCGGCCGCCTTAAACATGGCATATTCGCCACTCACATTATAGGCAACCAAAGGCAAGGTAGTTTGGGGTCTAAGCCTTGCCAGAATATCTAAATAACTTAGGGCAGGCTTAACCATAAGCATATCTGCACCCTCGTCTTCATCAAGCTGAGCTTCGCGGAGCGCCTCAAGGCTCGAGCGAAAATCCATTTGATAGGTCTTACGATCTTTCGGAATTTCAGAACTCCCTTTACTTGGCGAGGAACCCGCAGCTTCACGAAAGGGCCCATAAAAGGCTGAAGCGTACTTAACGGCATACGACAAAATGGCAACTTCTGTAAAACCTTCATGATCTAAAACTTGCCGTATAGCTGCGACCCGACCATCCATCATATCGCTGGGAGAAACCATGTCTGCGCCTGCTTCAGCGTGACTCAGCGCCATACTGGCTAAGTGCTCGAGGCTTGCATCATTATCAATAACTAAGCCCTTAGGGCTAGACTTAAGCAGCCCACAGTGACCGTGATCGGTATAAGCACAAAGACAGACATCCGTCATTAGCACCAAATCACTACCAAAGTGTTTTCTGGCTTCGCGCAGCGCCCTATTAACGGGGCTAGAGGCGTCAGAGGCAGCGCCTGCATAAGCAGATTTTTGCCCTTCCGGCACAACCCCAAAAAGTACAACGGATTTAATACCTAAATTTAGGGCACGCTCGAGCTGAGGCATAAGCTGATCTACGCTAAATCTTGATACCCCAGGCAAAGCAGTAATAGGCTGCACTTCGCCTTTACCCGACACGACAAAAAAGGGAGCAATAAAATCCTTGGGCTGTAAAAAAGTATCTGCCACCAGTTCGCGCATGGCTTCGCTGCTCCGCAAACGGCGAGGGCGTTTGCTCAGCTTTAAATCAAGTTTTTGGTTTAACTTACGTTTTGGCTGGGTTAAGGTCATGCGGGTAAGAGCCTTTCTACTGCGTCAAGCACATCATCTATGGCAGGTGAGTCAGCAGAAATGCCCCGCCAGCCTTTAAAACGCACAGCTGCCTGTGTGCTTTCACCCAAACTTACAAACTGGGCATTTGCAGCAATGCGGTCAGGTACAGCTTCTACAGCGGAGGGGCTAGCTACCACAATGACATCGGCAATACCTGCTCGCCATTCAAGTGAAACCGTTTCATAAATGGTGAGGGGAAGGGTCTCATAACCCATGGCCCCTAACTTTTCTTGCAACGTTGGCAAGGCTTGATTCCCCTGAGGTAAAGCGATAGGGCCACAGGCTTCTGGGTGAGCCGTAAAACAGTTTAATAAACCTAAAGCATTTTGAGGTTCAGCAATGAGGCTAACCTTTAACCCTAAATCCTTAAGTCTGGATGCGGTTTTTGCCCCTACTGCCGCTAATTTTTGACCGCTCATAGGTAAAGGCAAATCTAGACTTTGCCAAGCTTCAATGGTTGCCTGCGACGTAAACACCATCCAGGGGCATGCTAGGAGGGCATCAAGCTTAGCCTTGATATCTTCAGCAGCAACAGGTCTTGTCTCAATCAGGGGTGTATGTTCAACTTCATAACCCTCATCATAAAGTGCTTCTGCCAAACCCAATAAGCGACCCAAAGCATAGGTTAAGATAACTCTCACAGTTTCTCCTCTATCAGAGGCCGACCCAAAGCTTCAAAGGCCAGCATGGCAGCGCCTTCAGAACTTGGGTGCAAGACCTCGATCATCTTTGTTTCATACCAGGCTTGTAAGCGAATCTGCCCATTTTGCCAGGTGGCGTACGCTCCTAGTGCTAATTGGCAGCCTCCCTGAAGCATCGCCATAAGCCCTCGCTCAGCCGCAACAGCTTTATAACTTGGAATGTCATGCAGGTTAGTGAGTACGGAGGCAAGCTCAAAATCAGTGCGGCGACACTCGAGCGCTAAACAACCCTGCGCAGGAGCTGGCATCATAAGCTCAGGCTCGAGATAGACTAGCTTTAAATCTGACAAATCAAGCTGAAGACGCTCGAGCCCGGCGGCTGCCAATACTATCGCGTCACACTGTCCTTGACGAAGTTTCTCAACTCGCGTAGGCACATTGCCCCGCAGTTCTTGCAAAACCAAATCAGGGCGTAGATAAGCCAACTGTTTTTGCCGCCGCACTGCACTTGTGCCAACCGTTCGACCTTCGCGTAAGGGCAGGTTTTGAGCACTAACGTCAAAATGGTCTGGAGCAATTAGTAAGACGTCTCTAGCATCGGCGCGTTCGGTCACCGCAGCAATCTCAAGGAGGGGTGTAGGAGCGCTAGGTAAATCTTTAAAGGAATGAACAGCTACATCTGCTTTATGGCAAAGCAAAGCATCTTGCACAGCCTTAGTGAAAAACCCTTGTCCTGAGATTTGGGCAAATGCCTGATTGCTGGCCTGAGTTTGGTCACCTACGGTATCAATCAAAACCAGACTTGCTTCATAGCCAATCGCTCCTAAGCGCTCTTTAACCCAATTGGCCTGCCAGAGTGCTAGCTGACTTTTGCGGGTCGCAATGCGTATGGGAGGTGTCATGGGCAAACCCTTATATAGCTCATGTCTAAGTCACTCATCAAGATCCAGACCACTCTCTTGTAAAAACAATTTTGCTGCTTCTGGGCCGTACTCACGGGCAATCGCTCTTAAACCTTTAATGGGTACATGAGCAAATTTGTGGGCAAGTTTTTGAGCAGCATCAGCTTCCAGACTATCGCCTATAGTAGCTAAATACCAGTCTCGAAGCTGTTTAATACCTGAACCAATCTGCTTTTCTGACCAGTCATCAAGCGCAAGCTCGAGCTCAATTAAAATTAGTTTTTCCGCCTCTGCCAGTTTTTGCCCAAGCTCTTCGCGGCGCACCTGACCCGCTAGTTGCAAGCGGTCAACATCTAAGACTTTTATGCCAAGCGCCTCGGCAGCCTCGGCGTCTAGATTTCTAGGAATGCCCAGATCAACCACTAGCTTTAGGTTTGGCAAATTTTTTAGAGCATTAGAATCAATCAGATGTTTAATCGGTGTTGCACAAATCAGCAAATCAAAAGACCGATCTTCCTTTAGAAAGCTATCTAAACTCAGATATTCCTGATGCAAATGCTTGGCAAGCTGTCTGGCGCGGTCTTCGCTACGGTTAACAATCAGGGTCTTATAGCCCAAAAAGACCAGCGACTTGGCTGCCAGGGTTCCCATAGAACCTGCCCCTAAAATGGCAACGTTAGCGGATTTTGGAATAAGCGCCTCAATCTCTGGCCTCGCCAAACTAAAAAGCGAGGTATTCATGGGCGCAAGGTCAATATCACGGCGTACTTTCTTGGCAATTTTTAAAGCAGTTTCAAAGGCAAAAGCCACCGCTTTATCTACCGTTCCCTGCGTTCTTGCTGCTAGGTAAGCTTCACGTACTTGCTTCATAATCTGGTCTTCGCCAGGATTTAGCGAATCCAGCGAACTGGCAATGCGGGTAAGTTGCTCCAGGGCAGCGTCACCACTGTAGGCATAGGGCCGAATCTTTTGATCTAAGGGCGACAGGCGCTCTCTTACCTCATCCATCGTAAGCTGCTCGGGCAAAATCAGAAAGGTATCCCAGCGGTTACAGGTTGCAATATGAACAAAGCTGTCAAACCCTTTAGCACGAATCACTTCAGGGCTTAGCTCAGCCTGCCAAGTCTCCAGGGCAG
>JAHEBB010000292.1 GCA_024642575.1 Trueperaceae bacterium
ACGAAAAACATGGCTACGCCATTATGAAAGAAGTTGAGGTCAATAGCGAAGGTCAATTCAAAATGGGGCCAGGAACACTGTATGGATCAATCAAGCGAATGCTCGAGCTAGGACTCATCGAGGAAACTGATGAGCGACCTGACCCAGAGATGGATGATCAAAGGCGCCGCTATTACAAACAAACACCTTTTGGCGTAAAGGTTTTAAAAGCAGAGCTTCAGCGGTTTTCTAATCTTATGCAAGTAGCTAAGAGCAAAAGGGCTCTTAGTGGAACCTAAGGAGGATGAAATGAAACTCTTGCCGAATGTAAATCAACCTTCTTTAGCTACCTATCAAGCATTACTCATTCTTTATCCCAAATTATATCGACAAGACTATGGCCCTCAGATGGTGCAAGTCTTTAACGACCTGCTAAATGATGCATCTAGGAAAGGCCTGCAAGGTGTTATTCAGCTTTGGACCCATACACTCATTGACCTTGTCAAGACTGCTATTGAAGAACGCTTCAAAGGAGGCGTTCGCATGACCAAATCGAGTTTTGCCTTACTAAGCAGTTTTCTTTTGATGGTTGCAGGGGTCTTTTGGTTGCCTGTTAGTTATGGTCAGTTTGAGCAGTATTGGGAGGACCCTTTTGGTGGCCCAGATATTCTTTTTGAAATTGGACAGAAATTTTTAATTCCCGCTATTTTACTTTTAGCTATTGGTCTTTTTGGTTTTGCCCTTTACTATGCCCATAAACTCTCCCTTACAGAAAAAATCAGCCTTGCTCTCTCTTTAGCTGCAGTTACGATTGTGCCTATTGTCGCGGCAACTGACTTTTTTATAAGCTCAGTTGACTTTAGTTGGGGTTGGTATGTTCTTATTGGTGGAATCTTTGTTCACCAACTTGGCTTGATTGCTATTAGTATTCGGGCACAAAGGAAACCGCTACTACCAACATTTAATTTCGCTCTTTTGCTGGTAAGCTTATCGTTTCCTGCCTATTTCGTTTTTCAAGTCATCAATGACTTTCTCTTTAAAAGTCAAAGAATTGGTGATAACACCGTTTCTTCTGTCTTTTTTATCCTCATGGCTCTTGGCTGGTTTCTAATTGGTTATGCCTTTTTTAAAGACCTGACAGCAAGCCAAAAGCTAGAACCTTCACTTTAAATCAGAATCCAATTAGCCTTTTGTAGCATTTCAAGCAAGCTCTAGAAATAAAAGGAGAAGGTATGAAAAAGATTGGTTTATTGTTTACAAGTTTTATTGTTCTTACGCTTGTTTTAGCTCAGGGAACACGTACACCATCGGCAGAAGGGGCTACTGTTTATTTTATTAATTTGAAGAATGATGAAACTGTAAAAAGCCCTGTCTTAATTCAGTTTGGGCTTAAAGGTATGGGGATTGCGCCAGCAGGGGTGGAGTTTGAAAACACGGGGCATTTTCATTTGCTGATTGATCTAGATGAAACTACGCTGGATATGAATATACCCTTAGCCTCAACTGACAATATCAAACACTTTGGCAAAGGGCAAACCGAAACAACGCTCGAGCTAACCCCAGGTGAGCATATGGTTCAACTCCTGCTGGCAGACTTTTCTCATACTCCGCATGAGCCTGCCCTTTTCTCTGAAAAAATTACCCTAAGAGTAACAAAATAGTTTGATCTTACCCAGCACATGAACCACCGCTTTAGGAGAATGAATACATGAACTTAAGTTATAGAACCCATCAATGGGGTGGCCTAGCGTTTATGGTTGGAAATGTTCTTTTCATTGTCAATAAGCTTGACGAAATGAGCCGACTTTTCTTGTCAAGAGGGATGTCTGATGTGATTTCGGGACAGAATGTTCTACTCATTTTGTTAGGACAGATTGCTTTAATCATTGGCTACCTGGCATTTCAAAAGGTCTATCTTGAGCGGGTGGGGAAACCAAGGAAGATTGCACTACGTTTATTTTGTTATGGAGGTGTTTTGGTTGCCATTGGACACATTAGTTTTATGACTGCTCTAATTGATGACCTACCCATAACTATGCAACCTTATGCTGAGTATTTATTTATCTTGGTAATGATAGGCATGTTGCTCTTACTTACAGGTCTAATTTGGTTTGGCATCCTTAATTTTCGATCGCCAATTTTAGGGCGGTGGCAATGGCTTCCCTTGGCGACTGGGATTATGGGGTTTATTGGCTTTATTTTGTTTAGTGGTGAGGAAATAACAGCTGTTTTTCTAGTCTTTCGCACTTTATTTGCTCTTGGACTTATGGGGCTGGGTTTGACTATGCTTATGGAAAAACCAGTTCAGGTTTACCCTAAAGTTGAAAAAGTTATTTCAATCTAAAAATGATCTGTCAATACTCGTTTCAAATAACTTCAAACCACATTAAGAAATGCCTAAAAAAGTTGAGCTAGAGTTTGCATCTTAAAAAAATCGAATTATGGCCGAATGAATTGATCTGTATTTGGAATGAGAGTGACCAAATTCTGGGCATCTTGAAGGGCCACAATTTTGTCATTGTCTCCGTCAAGAATTAGGGGGAATCCAAAGTTTATTAACCGAAATACCATTTCATAGGGTTTACATTCTAGATTTGCTGTTTCATTCAAAGAATTTAAAGGCGTGTAATTCAGTAATTGGAAAAATTTGAGCCGCCTAAATGCGGCTCAAATTTTGAATTTCAACCCCTTATTTACTTAAGGCAATAAGTCTATCATCATCGGCATCAGGGAAATCACCTTGTGCTCTACCATCACGGTTTGAGGTGACGATGAAAATGCGTCCGTCAGGTGCAACAGCGATATCACGCAAACGACCAAAATCGTAATCGATAATCACATTATCCGCATTGATGGTGCCATCTGCCTTGAGATCAAGATGTCTGAGTTGACCAGCTTTTAAACTTACAAATAAAAGGTCATTCTGAAACTCTGGGAACATTTCTCCTTGATATACGGTAATGCCAGCAGGCGCAATGGTTGGCGTATAAGCCAGTATTGCGGGTTCATAACCAGACCTTTGTTGCGTGCCACTTACATTGGGCCAACCATAGTTTTTATTGGCTTTAAGGATATTGATTTCATCATTATCGGCGTCACCGTGTTCGGTTCCATAAAGGTTTCCGTTAGGGTGAAACACCAGGCCTTGCGTATTACGGAGCCCATAAGTCCAAACTGCTGTACCAAAAGGATTATCTGACGGTATACCGCCATCGGATTTAATGCGAAGGATTTTCCCGGCTAAATTTTTGGTATCTTGTGAAAAATTGGGGTAACCAGAATCACCAGTACTTGCATACAGATTTCCATCTGGACCGAAAGCGAGTCGGCAGCCATCATGAATACTGCCACCTGGAATCTCATTAACTAGAATTTTTTCATCAATAAGACTGTTGCCACTGACGGTAAGTCGGGAAATTCGGTTTTCATGCACACCACTGTCTAGATAGGTGTAGCAAACATAAAGGAAGTTATTGCTAGCAAACGCAGGGTCGAGGGTCATGCCTAAGAGACCAGGCTCACCGCCTGGAGCATAGACCTGTAAGGTATTGCTTAGCTCTGTGACAATGCCATCTTTATACCGTTTGGTTTTTCCAGCCCTTTCGGTCATATAAAGGCTGCCATCAGATGCAAATTCAATATCCCAGGGAACCGAAAGACCTTTTGCTAAGACTTCAGACTTAATAGTGGGTTTTTCTATACTATTAACTTTTAAGCTTTTGGTATTTTTTACGGCAGCAAACTCGCCGGTACCCGTTGCTTCAAATACGAGAGTAAAATCATTTGAGCCAGCTGTTTCGCTTGCCTCGAGCGTGATGATTCCAGACTGCTCTGAAGCAGCAATACTCAAACTGCCTACGCTTAAACCCTCGGGAACACTAAGGGGCTTAATATCAACGGCACCTGTAAAACGGCTATTACGTAAAATACTTACCGTTAATTTGCTTTCAATCCCCCAAGGAAGCTCGAGCTCTGTAGGGTTAAGATTAAGTTCAAAATTGGGGTCGGCTGCGGGTGGCATTACACTAAGGGTAATGGGTGAGGTATAGCGACTTTCGTCAGATTGCGCGAGCAGGTTCACCGTTTTTGTACCCGATGAAACTTGTAAAGGTCTTAGCTCGAGCTGAGCTGTTGTTTCACCATCAGCAAGGGTTACGGGTGTCGTCTCAACAAAGGGGTTGTTTTCAACCTCAACCGTAATCGCGCCGTGAAAACTAACGTCTCGACTTATCTGAACCTCTAAGGGTGTTGTCAATCCCTGCTCGAGCGTCAAAGTAGAAAGTTTCGGAATGATAATAAAATTTGAGTTGGCAAAAACTTTTAGATTTAAAGGACGTTCTGAGCTAACCGAACCACTTATCCCTTTAACGCTAACATCATAATCACCAGCTTCTGCGCCTTGATTAGCAATAAAAGTCAGGGTACCGTTGGTTTTTCCCGCTGATATAATTATTGGAGTTGCAGTGACACCTGTGGGTAGATCTACAACCTCAAGGTTAACTGGCGCGCTATTTGAGCCACTACGACTGACCGTTACCGTGACGGTCGCAGTATTGTTTTTACCCTCTCCAGGTCCCTGGTCAAGCTCAATAGCTTCTTTACTAAGGCTAATTTGGAAGGTCGTTTTCGAGGCGCAGGCGCTTAAGAGGGTGAGAAGTAGTATAAGAAGAAGCGTGTGTTTCATATATTAATATCCTAATGTTAAGTATTTAACAGTCAATCTAGCTTAAAGTATTTAACCAAAGCATTTGTGAGACAAATGACCTGATTATCCTTTCGTGAAGATAGTGTAAGGGAAATAGGCTAAGCAAATCCGTGATGGCTAACCTTATTTGTGTCTAGAGTTTTTAAGCTGTAATGTTACGATATAGGAACAAAATTTAGCTTTTAGACAGAGCCATTTAGATAAGGCCAAACGGTAGTTGATAAATTATGTCTTGACTGAGATGAATAGGGCATAAATGCAATGTTCTAACAAATATCGTTTGCCTAAACAGGCTAGACTAGCCTTACATGGAGATGAACCAAGAAATAGATAAAGACAATCTTTTTAACTTCTTTAAGCAACATCCAGAAAAACCCTGGCATTTGCAGGAATTACAAAAGCGTCTGAAAATAAAAAACCGCACCCCTCTTAGGCATGCGTTGACCGAGTTAATAGATGAGGGGAAGCTAATCCGCACGCGTCGTCGCAGTTATGGTCTGCCTCAAGAAATGAACTTGATCATTGGGCGCTTACAAGTTACCTCGGGGGGTTACGGATTTGTCATACCAGAGACTAAAGAAAAATCTGAAGATCTGTTTATCCCAGCTGAGAACCTTGGGGGTGCCTGGGATGGAGACAGAGTTGTTGCCAGACCGAATCCAGGTAAGCGTACCAATGACCGAGTAAGCGGGGAAATCGTTAGGATTTTGCAGCGTCGCTATAGTCAATTAGTCGGAACGCTCGAGTATTCCCAAGGCTACGCCATCCTAAGACCTGATTCCCCTAAACTTAGAGAGCGCATATTACTTTTGCCTGACTCGGTGGGTCAACTTGATGCCGGTACGCGCATTGTGATCAAAATGCATTGGCCTGAAAGCTCGGGAGAAACTGACCCTTTTGGTGAAGTGCGCGAGGTTTTAGGCAGCGGCGATAACCCTGAAATTGAAACTAGGGCCGTCATTATTAAATATGATTTAAAAGATGAATTCGAGCCCGAAACGCTCGATGAGGCAAGGGCTGTACCACCATCGGTTACAGGTGAAATGCTCGAGGGGCGAAGCAATTTAAGAGCAATATCCACGTTTACGATTGACGGGGAAGATGCCAAAGATTTCGATGATGCGATATCGCTCGAGCGCCTTGACAAGAAAAAAGATGGTCTGATTCGGGTAGGTATCCATATTGCCGATGTGTCTTACTATGTAGCCGAAGGCACCAATTTAGACAAAGAAGCAAAAGAACGGGCGACCAGCGTTTATTTGCCCGGTCAGGTTTTACCCATGTTGCCTGAAGAGCTGAGCAATGGTATTTGCTCGCTGGTAGAAGGTCAGCCTAGGCTAACGCTTTCTGTTTTGGTCGATATGACACGTAGCGGGGAAGTTAAAAGCTACAAATTTAAAGAAACCGTTATCGAGTCGAACGCCAGACTCACTTATGAACAGGTACAAGACTTTGCAGATGGAGGCAAACTTCCTCGGGGTAAGGGCAAGCTTGGTCCAGATATAAAACTTTTGCTCGAGCTAACTCAGGTCTTGAGAAAACAACGCTTTGCTGAGGGCGCTTTAGATTTTGATTTTACTGAGGCTCGGGTAGATGTGCATGAGGATGAGCTCGAGCTAAAACCCATTCGCAGTAATCAAGCGAGGCAGCTTATTGAAGAGCTTATGCTTCTTGCAAATCGCCTTGTGGCTAAAGAGCTTGCCTCAAAAGACATTCCAGCCCTTTATCGGGTGCACGAAGACCCCTCGGAAGAAAAGCTTGCGAATTTGCATAAAGCGCTCGGTAAGCTTGGCTATACCCTTGACCCAACCAAAACAAGTTCCTTAGATTTGCAAGCTATTATTAAGCAGGTAGCAGGCAAACCTGAGGCCAATATGGTGAGTAATTTACTCCTTCGGTCAATGAAGCAGGCTCGTTACAGTGCTGAAAATATCGGTCACTATGGGCTTGCCTTTGAATACTATTTGCACTTTACTAGCCCTATTAGGCGTTACCCGGACTTAGTGGTTCACCGTACTTTAAGAGCCAGTTTGCAACATCGTCTTTCCCCAACTTTAAAAGAGCGTATGCGCAGTGATTTTCCACAGCTTGCCGAGTTCACCAGTACCAAAGAGCGTACAGCTGAAGATGCTGAGAGGGATTTGACCAAGTATTATCACGCAAGATGGGCAAGCGAGCATGTTGGTGAAACCTTTGCCGGGGTTATTAGTGGTGTGACCAATTTTGGTATTTTTGTAAGTTTGCCCAATGCGGTAGAAGGGCGCATTCATGTCTCCCAGCTGGATGATGACTACTATATGTACATAGAAGACGC
>JAHEBB010000293.1 GCA_024642575.1 Trueperaceae bacterium
GCTCTGCATTTAGGTCAGCAATAACAACCTTAGCGCCCTCCTCTGCTAGCCTTGTAGCAATGGCCTTACCAATACCCGCAGCTCCGCCCGTTATGACTGCAACTTGACCTTCAAGTCTCATACATACGCCTTTACCAAATCACGCATACGCACCGTTTCTGTTAGTACATCATCATATAGCGTATTCATATAACTCTGATGGACATACTCGAGCGCCAAATAACCGCTATAACCCTGTGTTTTTAAAGTTGCTAGTAAAGCAGGAAAGTTGATGGTGCCTTCATCTAATTTTGCTTGCAAAACCCCTGGTCTTGCCTGCCGCAAATGAATATGAGCAGCGTGAGGGGCAAGAACATCAATCTCTTCTTGACGGTAGCCCAGACAGACAAAGTGAGCGTAGTCAAGGGTAAGTTTTAGTTCGGGCACGCGCTCAAGTAGCTCGAGCACCAAGCTGGGGGATTCCAGGTAAGAATGTACATGCGGCTCTATGGTTAGGGTAACGTCAGCTTCTTGAGCTAGCGGCAATAGTAAGGTGAGGTTTTCAGCCGTTTGAAGAAGCGCTTCTTTGCGACCCTGCCCTTTATTGATAACGCCGGGCAAAAGCATAATCGTAGGAATTGCCAGAGCCTTGCAAAATTGCATGGCTTTTTTAAAGTCTGCTAGATTTTCTTCTCTATGCGCACTGCTGGCTAAATTACGGTCAGGCAGACTCGAGCCAAACAGATAATAAAGATTGGCAAAACCAATTCCCTGCGTTTTTAAAGCTGCTGCCAAACCCAAAGGATCCGCCAGCAGCTTTTCTTTCCCAATATCAGACGCGTAAAAAAAGCCAAGGTCAACAGCGTCTATACCCAGAGCTTTTAAAATGCCGCTTATTTCAGGCAGCGTGCAGGCTGGAAATGACCACGAGGTTGCGGAGAGTTTCATATGGCTTCTACCTTTCCTGATTTAGCAGATTTGTGCGCGGCTTCTAAGACTTCAACGGCGCGCTGAGCCACTTCGCCAGGGGCGTCATTATCGACAGTTTGACCCAAACAAATCTGCACAAAACGCTCTAAAGGTTGATAGGTTTCATAAGCACCATCGCCATCTTTTAAAGGGATGATGGTGTTTTTGCCGTCATTGCGGCGTAGCTCGAGCCGTTCACGTTCAATATCTAAAAGCATGACCCCTTCGGTACCAAATATCCGAATATCTATCTGATACTGCTTTAAATCGACTGAATCTGTGCTTGATTTGGGCAGTGTTGCCGCACCCGAAACCACGCCCGTTGCCCCATTGGTAAAGCGCAAGTTAATCGCATCGTAGTAGTCAACCCCCGTTTTTGACAAACCCATCCAGCTAAACACTTCTTTGGGTTCTAAGGGCGTTATGCCAAAGAGCAGACCTAAGGCGTGGCACAGCTGACCCCAGGCGTAGCCGCCTGCTCGCTCAGGGTCAGCCCAGGTTGAGGCAGGGGGGCGAAAGCTCGAGCCTTCGGTCTCAACCATAGGTTCGCCGCCGAAAAGGTCAGAGAGCGCCGAAGCCATCTGGCAAACCACATGTCGCACCTCACCAAGTTGCGGCGCTAGCTTTCTGGCCTCACGGGCAAAAGGCCGAAAACTCCAGCCTTGCGGAATCATAATTTGCTTGTTTTTGGCTTTGGCCAAAGCCACCAGTTCCCGCGCATCTGCCCCTTTAACACTAAGGGGTTTTTCAACCAGCACATGAAACCCTTTATCTAAAGCAGCCTTAGCATGTTCAAAGTGATAGATATGCGGCGAGGCAATCACCACACCGTCTAAATCTTGCTCTAAAAGCTCATGGTAATCTTCACTTGCAAAGCTAAAGCCAAAGGTGGTTTTTACCAGCTCGAGCTCTGCCTTACCCAAACGGCAAACCGCTACCAAATCTACATCTTCCCGTGACTGATAGTAAGGAATCTGTACCGACGACGCCCACCAACCTGCGCCAATAAAACCAATACGCGCTTTGCTCATTTGATTTCCACCAGCTCTATGCCACTTAGGCGACTCAATTTTCTTAAGCGACTCAGCTGATGGCCAACACCTAAGGCACAGTGATGCGTTGGCCCTTCCATACACCAGGCATTAAAGAAAGCATCAGGCTCGGAGTCAAACTTTAACCTCGAGTTGGTATTGCCAATTTGCATGGTATCTCCAGCAATCGACTCACCTTCAGCGGCAATCATTTTTAAGCGCCCCTCGGCGGTTTGTGTCATACCTAAAATAGTAATGGGGCCCGTTTTAACTTTGAACTCCACCGAAATACCAAACCCGCGTTTACCGTGATAAAGACCAAGGCCCCTTAAGACGGGCTTCTGGTCACTGATGGCCACATGACCTGGGCCATCATGGCCCATCAAAATAAAGTCTTCGTTAAAGTCAAGGGCGTAAAACTCAGTGTATGACCCACCCGCATCAAAACGATCCATGATCATCATAGAAAGGCAGGTCTTTAAGTCACCTTCACCTGAGGCAGGTATGCCCCTTGCAGTTAACAGCGAATTACCGACAATGACGCTGGCACCCAGTTCTTCGAAAATGTTGCCATTTAAACCGCGATAATAGTAGGTCAAACCCTGCAGGTCAAAATCAGTTACTAGTTTGTCTAAACCAACAGCTACCCGCGCTGTCCAGTCGAGCGCTTCTGGGGTCACTGATTGAGAAATCTTATCCAGACCGGGTTCGGCAATGTCAAAGGTGGTTTTAATTTCAGAAATTTTGTCTGCAATTTCGCTGGCAGTTACAGCCTTGACTCGAGCTTCAAGATCATCCATCTCCAAAAGCTCAATATGGCTATGAAGCTGGGCATGAATCATGGTAGGGTCGGTGTACATATCCAGCATGCCTGGGTAGGTGTGCCCTAAAAAGCCAATACGGCTATAGGCAACCGAGCGCATGACTGTAGCCGCCTTAACCCAGTCTTCGATTTCAGCCCAGGCACGTTCATAGTATTTCTGGGCATAGCCTGTCGTTACTGAAAGTAAACCTGTCACCACATTAAACTGAATCTGGCTTCGGGCAAAGGCGTTAGCAATTTCAGGCACGCAGCAGGCGCAGCAATTGGCAAGCCATTCAGCAGTATCCGTTGCTATATAGTCCAGCGCCGGAACAGGTTGCAAGTTCAAAATAAGAACGGGCGCGTTCCGACGCTGCACTGCGGGCAGTACCTGCGAGGAGGTAGCGTAGGTACCGACATAGCAAACGATGAAATCAACATTTTCTTTGGCGAACAAGTCGCCAGCAGCTTTGGCAGCCGAGGCGTCATCAACAAGACCTGCTGAAATAAGCTCGGCACCAAACTCACAAAGGCGTGTTTCTATCCTTTTCTGATAGCTTTCAAGGCGCGGTTTCAAACCTTCAAATTGGGGCCAGTAGGCTGCCAGCCCAATGCCAAAAATGCCTACCTTGGCTTGTCTTTGGTTCATCCTTTACTCCTTATGTACTATTTCAATGATGTCCTACCCGACACCTGGGCTAGCTAAGTCTGTTTAGATTTTTGCCAGCGTTTAAAGAAAGTAAACTGCAAATTGCCATTTCGAACCTGATCTATAGCGACTGCCAGGAGCAAAACCAAACCTTGAACGATGTTTTGCAGTTCAGTCGAGGTGCTTTGAAGTTTCATACCGTTGAGCAAACTACTCAAGATCAGGACGCCTAAGAAGGTACCCAGCAAATTGCCTTGCCCGCCTGCTAGACTTGTGCCCCCAAGTACCACGGCTGTAATCACCGTCAGTTCTACCCCTGGCGCGGCTCTAGGGTCAGCAGCGTATAGCCTCGAGGTTAAAAAGACAGCTGCCAACGCAGCACTCAGACCTGATAAGACGTAGGCCGCAAGCCGATAACGTTTGACCGCTAGAGCCGCTAGTTGTGACGCTTCTTCATTTCCCCCGATGGCGTACATGGCCCGCCCATAACTGCTCAGATTTAAAACAATAAGACCCAAAACAAAAAGCAGTAACATGACCCAGACGGGGTAAGGCAGTCCCAACCAGCGACCTTCGGAGAGACGAGCAAAGGCGTTATAAGCTGCCATATGCTCACCACTTAAATCAAACACCGGAATGGTCAAGCCATTGGAAAACACAAAGGCCAAGCCCCTTGCAATAGAGAGCATACCCAGCGTGGTAATAAGCGGGTTAATACCGACAAAGGTTACCAGTAAACCATTGATAAGACCGACCAGTGCACCTGTAGCAAGGGCTATTAAAACAGCAGACCAGAGACCCAGAGAAACCTGCAGCGCGCCGATTACCACACCACAAAGCGCAGCGGTCGAAGCTACCGATAAATCAAGCCCGCCGCTGATCATAAGCATGGTACTAAAAACCGCAATAATGCCCACTGTGGTACTGTCAATCAGCAAATTGGTCAGATTGCGTGGGGTCAAAAAAAGATGAGAGGCTGAAGCCATAATCACAACAATCAGCGCAAGCATGATAATCAGCGCAAGCACTTCTTGAAGGGCGCTCGAGCGCAAAACCTTTCTCATAAGACCTCTCTATCTTTAATCAGTTTAAAAATCAACTCAGCGGTAAGCGTATGTCCTGCAGCCGTTGGGTGATTAAGCCCATTGGCAAGTAAATAATTGGTATCTTGACCCTCCTCAGCAAGCGCTTGCCAGCTAGCATAAACATCGGCAAGGGGTAAACCAAACTCCCTAGCACAATCACGAATCACTTGCGCCGCCTTTGCCAGATTTCCTTTGCGGTAAACCTCCAGAAAGTCTGCCAGATAATGCCGTTCTGAAGGGTCAATGTTGGGATTATCTTCGCTCACCATAAAGTTTGGGCTGAGCAATATAAGGTCGGCTTCCGTCTCGCTTTTTAGCCTCTTAATGATGGTCTGGAGACTCGCCCGAAGCTCGAGCCCCGTTTCAGAAACCACAGCGTCATTGAGGCCAAAGCCAATAACGACCAGATCAGGCTGATGACGAATCACATCGCGCTCGAGCCTTGTTAAGCTATCTTTAGCCGTTTGCCCCGCTGCACCCGCATTGATAACACTAAAGGTGCATAGTGGATAGTGACGCTCGAGCTTTTCCTTTAGCTGCTGATGGTAAACTGTCGCCGCATCAATCGTAGCTGCACGGCTATATCCCTGCGTCACGCTATCCCCAAAAGCAACAATCAAAAGGGGTGCTTCACTATATGAAGCCGTTTTAGCAACAATGCGCTTATGTAAACGTTCAAAGCTCACAGTACACCCCCCGCAGCAGCATTAAGCACCTTATCTTGTGATGCTTCGGTATGGTTAAACTCGGCGGTTAAACGCCCTTTATAGAGTGTCAGAATGCGGTGGCTAATCGACAGTACTTCTTGAATATCTGAAGAGACAACCAAAATCGCCAGTCCTTTTTCTGCTAGCATTTCCAGCTGATCGTAAATGTCTGAGCGTGCACCGACATCTACACCCCAGGTAGGTTCATTTAAAATGAGCACCTTGACGTTGGCCTCGAGCCATCTTGCTAAAACGACTTTTTGCTGATTGCCCCCGCTTAGAAACCTGACAGGCACCTCCATACCTCCAGCCATACGAATGCCCAGAGCATCAATCCAGCTCTGACTATGCTGGCGCTCGGTTTGAGGTAAAAAAAAACTAAGTCTTGACAGATTTTTCCAGTTAGATAGGGTCAGGTTTTTCCGTACACTCATACCTAAGACCAGACCTCTAACCTTGCGGTCAATGGGCACAAAGCCAATGCCTGCTTGTTTGCCATCTTGCGGTTTACGAATGTGCTTCTCTTGACCGTAAACAAAAATACTGCCGCTGTCATAGCGCTCAGCACCAAAAATGCTACGGGTCAAACTGATTTGCCCTGAACCTAAGAGACCAAAAATACTGACGATTTCGCCTGAATGAACCTTAAAGCTGATGTCCTCAAAAACACCCGCTTTGCGTAACTGCCGAATCTCGAGCGCGACCTCGGCACTGTCATTTTGCTCAGCCAATTCAACTTGCCGCGCTTCAATTTCGCGCCCCACCATCATTTCAACAAGACTTGCTGGGCTGACCTCACTCATAGGCTTGGTTGCCACATGCCGACCATCCCGCAAAACCGTAACCCGCTGAGCAATCTGAAAAATTTCATCCAGACGATGAGATATATAAATAATCGCCACGCCTTTTTCCCGCAAACGCCGCACAACATCAAAAAGCATCTCAACTTCGGGTGGGGTAAGCGCTGCGGTAGGTTCATCCATCACCAAAAGTTTGGCATCGGCATAAATCGCCTTAATGATTTCAACAATTTGCCGCTCGACTACGGTTAAGTCGCGCATGGACGTATCAGGGTCTATATCAACATTTAAGAGTGCCAGTGCCACTTTGGCATCTTGCCGCATCTGCTTCCAGTCAATTAAAAACCGACCTAAAGGGCCTGCTACTCTTGGCAAATTACCAATAAAGAGATTCTCAGCCACTGATAAATCAGGGGCATAATGGAGTTCCTGATAAATCATTTTGATGCCGTTAGCTTCAGCGTCTCTAGGTTCTTTAAAGTAAACAGGCTGACCCTCTAAAAAGATTTGACCGCTGTCTAACTGATAATCGCCATTTAAAATTTTGATCAGGGTTGACTTGCCAGCGCCATTTTCACCAAGTAAGGCCAAAACCTCGCCACGGTCTAGCGTAAGTGGGACATCTTGCAAAACTTTTACCCCATAAAACGCTTTATGAATAGCGCGCATTTCAAGTAACGGAACGCTCATACCCTACTCCGACGCAAACGGCTAAGCCCTAAGCGAATCTGGTCAAAACTAACCGCAAGAAGTAAAACCAGCCCTCTAGCAACTTCTTGATAAAACGATGAAACTTCCATAAGCACCAGACCATTGTCTAGCACGCGCAAAATAATGACGCCAACTAGGGTACCCAAAAGACTACCCTTACCGCCAGCTAAACTGGTGCCCCCTAATACAACAGCAGTGATAACAGTGAACTCGAGCCCCGTTGCAGCCCTTGGCGCGCTCGAGGCAAGTTG
>JAHEBB010000294.1 GCA_024642575.1 Trueperaceae bacterium
CTTGACATCTACGAAACCCTTCGTGTATATTCTATCAACGAAACGTTTCGTAGGAGAATGAATGCTGCCTAAACCCACTGAAGCCGAACTAAATATTTTGTCAATCCTTTGGCAACAAGGCCCGAGCACGGTGCGTCAAGTCTACGAAGTTGTCAGTCAAACCAAAGAGGTTGGCTATACGACCATCTTAAAACTGATGCAGATTATGGCTGAAAAAGGGCTTGTCAGCCGAGATGAAAGCAGCAAAAGTCATATCTATAAAGCAAGCCAAAGTCAGCAAAAAACTCAGAAAAACCTTTTAGAGGATCTGCTCGAGCGTGCTTTTTCAGGCTCGAGGCGTCAACTGGTTCTTCAAGCTCTGAATACAGATTCGGTAAGTAAAGAAGAACTAGCCGAGATTCGAGCTTTGCTCGATAGTCTGGAGGCGTCATGAGCAATGTGTTAAATGCCCTTGGCTTAGCCTTGCTGCATTCGCTCTGGTTGCAACTTGCTATTACCATCTTCTTTTTTGCACTTAGCCGTTTTTTTATAATCAGCGCTAAAAGGTATGGCGTACTTTATCTCGGTCTATTAGTCATGCCAGTATCTTTTTTAGTAACAAGCCTCTGGGTTTACACGCCTGATGTCACGGATCATTTTACCGATTCAATCGAGCATGTCTGGAAGTCTTTTGCCTTAACCTTGTCGGAACAAAATTACCCTGCATCTACGAGCCATTCGCTAACCTGGGTTTTGCCTCTATTGGTGGCTGCTTGGTTCCTTGGGATTGCCTTCTTTAGCCTTCGACTGATTGCTGGGGGCTTATTTCTTCGAGGCATAAGGCAAGCAGCAAAGCCTTTTAACTCAGCTTTAAGTACGAAACTAAATACCTTGCTTGACCGCATCCTTTTCAGTCAGTCAGTAAAGCTCGAGCTTTCCGAGACGATTTCAAGCCCTATGATTTTGGGTGTTTTTCGCCCTATTATCCTGATTCCTGTAAGTCTGCTTAGTGGGCTGACACTAGAGCAGCTCGAGCTTATTTTGCTTCACGAACTTGCTCACATTCGCCGCTATGACCCCTTGCTCAATGCCCTGCAAAGCGGTATCGAGACTTTATTTTTTTATCACCCCGCCCTTTGGTTTTTGTCACGGCAGATTCGCCATGAGCGCGAGTGCGCTTGTGATGATCTGGTTATAAAACTAAGTTCAGAGCCACTTGCCTATGCCAAAGCACTTAGCCATTTAGAAAGTTTACGCATTCAAAAGCAGCTAGCCTTAGCTGCTACAGGAGGAAAGTTTATGAACCGTATTCAGCGTATTGTGAAGCCCCAAGGAAATCTGGCTGGTCAAAAGCTGTTAGCCGTGAGTCTATTAAGTTGCTTGTTGCTGGCGGCCTGCTCGAGCCAGCTCCTTACCTCAAAAGATAAAACCGCGTCATTAGCTAGCTTTACATCCGTTTGTTTAACAACCCATGTGGTAACGGGTAAATATGTTATGCCAGCCTTTAATACGGCGTCACTCAGGGCAATGACACAAGTTTTAGCGGCAAGCGATCTCGAGCTTTTAGCAAACTGCGATGATGCCAGTGTCGGCTTGAGCTATAGCATGGCTTTTGATGCGCGCAAGTTAAATTGGCAGGCACAATTAAGCGCTACTAACCCTAAAGGAAAAGTACTCTGGTCTGGCTTAAGGTCAGATGCTATTCAAGAAGATGGTGCTTTTCAGTACACCACAGAACATACCGCTGAAAGCCTATTAAAGGATTTTCTTAGCGCTCGAGCAAAGTAAGCAAGCCAGACAACCAAACAAAACCGCTTTTCAGGTCAAAGTGAGCTGGTGAATCCTGAAAAGCGGTTTTTTTATGGCTGGGTAGTCGTTGCAGTAACCATCCCCGTACTTATGATTACAGCGGGCATACGCTCAGCACCCGGAGCCTGGATCGTTCCCATGAAAGATGATCTGGGGTGGTCGATCGCGAGCCTTTCTTTTGCTGCTGCCATTGGCCTGATTGTTTATGGCTTTAGTGGCCCCTTGTCGGGTAACTTAATGCGCCGCTTTGGGGTGCGCAATGTTGCCATGATTAGTATGGTTCTAAGCGCGCTAAGTATGCTGCTCTCGAGCACCGTTAAAACTCAGTGGCAACTCACCCTCTATTTTGGCCTTTTTTCAGGTTTGGCAACGGGTTTGGTTGCGAGTGTTTTAGGTGCAACGGTGGCAAATCGCTGGTTTGTCAAACATAGAGGTTTGGTCGTTGGCATTATGGGTGCTGCTGTGTCAGCAGGTCAGCTTATATTTTTTCCGCTCTTAACAGCGTGGGCAGTCAGTATGGGCTGGCGAACAGCCGCCATGATTCTTGCTGGGCTTTGCCTTTTACTGATTTTGCCTGTTTTTATTTTTATGAAAGACGAACCTGAGCAGTTAGGGTTAAAGCCGCTGGGTGCATCTGAAGCAAAGGTTTCAGCCAAACCCCAAGCTGATGAAAATGTCATGGCAAAAGCACTAAGGTCGCCTGATTTTTGGCTCTTGGCAGTTACTTTTTATATCTGCGGCGCAACCAGTAATGGTCTAATTGGTCAGCATTTCATTCCCCATGCGGTTGATCATGGCTTTACTCCGATTGCGGCTGCCAATGCCTTAGCACTTATGGGTGCTTTTAATTTTGTAGGGACGATTGCTTCAGGCTGGCTTACAGATAGGTATGACCCTCGCAAGCTTTTACTAATTTATTATGGGTTTCGGGGCATTAGCCTGCTCTTTTTGCCCTTCCTTCATAACAGTTTAGGTATTGTTGCTTTTGCTGTGATGTTTGGTCTTGATTACATTGCCACTGTTCCCCCTACTATTGCGCTAGCTGCCGATACATTTGGCCGAAAAAATGTTGGTGTGGTTTATGGCTGGGTTTTTGCTGCCCATCAAGTTGGCGCTGCTGTATCTGCTTGGGTTGCAGGTTTAGCTAGAGATAGTTTTGGTGATTATGTTCTGGCTTTTTATTTGGCTGGAGCAATGGCGATCTTGGGTGGTTTAATGGCGCTCATTATTAGGCGCTCAAAGGCTCAGGCCTTACCTGTCTGATTAGTAAATAGGCAAAAAAGCCCAAAGGCCCAAGCATCAAGACAAAAAATAAGATAGGGGATACCAGCCAACTTGAGAGCCTGCGGGTTTGGCTATCAAGATAAACCCATCTAGCGACAAAAAGATCAAAGGCCAAAAAGTGAACCCAGGCAAGGGTTGCACCTTGAGCTGTGCCTAAAAGTGTAGCAATGGTATCCAAATTAGGATTTAGCACTGCGGGAAAAACTTGAGGTAATTGTGGAATGACCAAAATGACATAAAGTAAGGCTGCCAGTGAGCTTACCCAAACGGAAGTAAGGATGCGCTTTGTCCACTGCCAATGGGGTAAAAAGATCATCAAAATCCAAAAAGGCATGACCAAGAGGCTGCTTAAGGAAAATAGGGTTGTCATTTGAAAATAACTCTTTGGCTTAATGTTTTGTGTGTTGTTTGGAAGGCAAGCGGTAAAGCCTGAACATTTCCTGAAGATAAATGGCTAATCGCTGTCACGCTCGAGCCTTTCTTTATCGGTTAAGCCCAAACGCTCGAGCTCCTGACCCAGGAAGAAATCGTTGACTTTGTTCACTTGGGCAAAAACGACAAACCCGTGGATAAGTAGACCAAGCCCCCAGCCCAGACTTGTGTTTAAAAATGCAAAAGGATGGCCCGAAAAAAGCCCTTCGATCATCTGTGATGTGGTGACAAGACCGTATACTGTCAGGTGAATAGCGAATCCTAATTTCTTTTTGGCGCGGTATTTTGCGAGTTTATAAGCAGTCGTTGCGTTATCTAAAGGGGCGTTTTCGCAATAGGTTTTCATGGGTTTCACACATTCCTTTCTAGGCTCGAGCCAAACTTAATCTTGGTCGGGTAATCACTAGTGCTGCAATTATGCTCGCGAGGCAGATACCCAAAAAGACAGCAATCGTTAGACTGTCGGGTGAAGTAATGGGTTGGGCTTTTAGTGCCTGCCAGGTTACAAGGATGACTAGAGCTAGGTAGGCGCTCGAGCCTGTAAACAGGAGTCGAACTTGCTGCTGAGTGGAGAGCCTTTTACGATTTAGTAAAAAGAGCGCCAGAAAAGGAATGAGTTGCAGGGCGTGCATACCAATAAAGTGACCAACTCTTAGGTCACCTCCTTGGGTTGACCAGGTGAGAACAGCCAAGCCAGGGCCACCATCAGGCACACCAACTGAGTGAGCGCCAGCAATCGTAACCTCTCCACCAGCTTGCCAGGCTGCCATTTGCTGAGCTGTTGGACTGGTCATGAGGTAGCCCTCGGCAAGCCCAATAATGGTAATGATAAGCCCTAAGCGCAAGCCCCAGGCAAAGACGGGGTTAGCAAAACGTTGCCTAAGTAAGAGAGCTGCAACGACCAGATTGGCAAGGAACAAAATCATGATGGCTGTACCCATAAGCGACCAAATAAATACATTAAAAGGGCTCGAGACGTTAAAGTGGCTGGTTGTTCCCCTTATAGCCTGGGTAATGATGCCCAACCATTCTGCTGCAAAAGTAAGCACAAAAATCCAACCTAACAAAGTAACGAGTCGTTTACGCCATGGTTTTGTTGTATCTACGTAGCTTAAAAACCAGACAAGTGTCAATGAATAAATCGAGACTGATAAGGCAAATTTTGTTGGTTTTAACCAGGCAGGTGCGCCTGTTATGTAACGCGGGTCAAAAAAGAGTCCAACAATAAAAAACAGACCCATGGCAACCGTAAAAAGTCCAGAGAGAAATAAGGGAAAATGACTAGCCTTTAATCGGTTGACGAAATTATTAAATGAAGGTTCAGGGTTTGAGATATTCATAAGTTTTCTCCTTTATTTAACTTAACACTGTTAAGTAGATTTGAAAAAAATTTTGCTCGATATGCAATAGATAATTATCTCTGTAAAAGGGTAAAAAGCATTTGTTTTTAAAATTTCTATTGATAGCGCGAATTACTTTGAGTGCTCAAAGAACGCACGGTGGACGGCCTCTTGTTGTAAAGCGAATAAGCCTTTAGCTTCTTCATAAGTTAGCAAATTACCAGTTAGTGCCAGGCTCACAACACCATGAACGCTTGCCCAAATTAGAGCGCTATAGGTTCTAACATCTCCAGGGGTAATCAGACCAGAGTCAATCCCTTCTTGAACGATTCGCTCTAAGATCCCAAAGGAATTATCCATGGTAGATTCGTAGCCTTCAGGTTTACATGCCAAAAATTCAGCACGCTGCATAAACATGAGTTGATAGTGGATGGGGTGGCTCATGGCAAAGTCAAAATAAGCCCAGCCTACCGCGTCTAAGCGCTCTGAAGGTTCGGGTTTGGTAGCATAGGCATTTTCTAGACTTTCCCCGAAGAGCCGAAAGCCATCGTAGGCGACATGTAAAAGAAGATCATCTTTATCTTTAAAGTAAAGATAAATGGTTGTGGGCGTATAACCAATGGCTAGGGCAACTTGCCTAAGAGAAAAGTTTTCATAACCATTTTCTTCAAAGAGATGGGTAGCGGCCTCTAGAATAGTGCTTTGCAAGTCTCCTTTCTGCTGCTCACGCCTTGCGGCACTCGCAACTTTTATTCGTTCTGATTTGGTTAAACTCATAACAATTAAATCTTACTTAACAGCGTTAAGTTTGTCAAGAGTTTTTGTTTTGGTGATAAAACGCTCTATACCTAGACAGTATTAAAAGATGCGGTTATAGCCATTTAGCGCAGCAACGCGGTAAGCCTCTGCCATAGTTGGATAATTAAAGGTGGTATTTAGGAAATACTCGAGCGTATTGCTGCCTTCTTTTTGCGCCATAATCGCTTGACCAATGTGAATGATTTCAGCAGCATTCACCCCAAAGCAATGAATTCCCAATATCTCTAGTGTTTCGCGGTGGAACAAAATCTTCAACTGACCAATCGGTTGACCCATAATCTGCGCTCTTGCGAGACTTTTAAAATGTGAATGACCCACTTCGTAAGGTACTTTTTCTTCGGTTAGCTCTTTTTCGGTTTTGCCAATACTGCTAATTTCGGGGCTGGTATAAATACCCGTTGGGATATCTGAGGGTCTATTGACATTTTCAGCTAAACCTAACAAATGCCTCACAGCATCACGTCCTTGGGTATAAGCGGCACTTGCTAGGGCTGGATAGCCAATAACATCGCCAACCGCATAGATATGCGAAAGTTCGGTTTGAAAGTTCTCGTTTACATTTAATTGACCCCGAGAATCAGGTTTTAGCTTCAGCTTATCTAAGTCAAGGTCTTCAGTGTTACCCGTGCGCCCGTTGGCCCACAGGAGAATGTCAGATTTTACTTTTTTGCCACTTTGCAAAGATAAAACCACGCCATCATCTGTTCCTTCAATCTTTTCATAAATCTCGTTATGTCTGATTAAGCAGCCTTGGTCACGCAGGTGATAGGAGAGAGCGTCAATAATTTCATCATCTAAGAAACTTAAAAGTTTGTCTCGAGTATTAATGAGATTGACTTTTAAACCCATGTTGCGAAACATACTGGCATATTCACAGCCAATTACACCCGCGCCATAAATGGTAATCGAGTGAGGGGTATAACTCAAATTCAAAATGGTGTCACTATCAAAAATGCGAGGATGGTTGAAGTTAACGTCAGGAGGGTGCCAGGGTCTCGAGCCTGTGGCAACCACAAAATACTCGGCGCTGTAGGTTTCTGCGTCATCAATTCTTACGTGGTGTTCATCGATAAAATGAGCATGCCCTTTGATGATTTCAACATCATTGCGGTCATAAAAGCCGTAGCGCATGGTGACCTGCTCAGCAATAACATCATTAGCCTGAGCAAGTAGTTTTGGGTACTCAAACTCGAGCTGAATGTTATTGGCGAGCATGGTTTTTCGAGTATTGGTCATCTGATGAATAGCATGTCTTAAGGCCTTACTAGGAATGGTTCCCCAGTGCGTACAGC
>JAHEBB010000295.1 GCA_024642575.1 Trueperaceae bacterium
TTTGAAACAGCACAACAAGCTTTTAAAACGGCGCAAAGACTGATTGAGCTTTTTGCCAAGGATAGGATAAAGATTGAATCTCTAGGTCGTGGGGCTGGTTCTGCCTTACAGGTGTTACAGGTAGCCCAAAGGCGAGTCTTGTTTTCTGCAAGTGGTGTCAATTCTGATGTGAGTATTGCCTTGCCAACTATTCGTAGGTCTATTGAAGCTTTAGAAGCATTAGGTATATTACGAGAAATAACCAATAAAGGACGCAATAGGGTTTGGCTTTACTCTGAATATTTGCATGTTTTGAATGAAGGTACTGAACCCCTAAAGTAAGAAATGTCAATGAATATGAACCTGATTGTAAAGCTGATTTCCCCCATATTCCCCCCGCAAGCTTTGTAGACTTCAAAAGACTTAGGTAGGCATATTCTCTAAAACCCCGATGAACATTGAAGATAGAGCAACGTTAAACGACTTTAATAGCACTTGCGAATAACTACGGATCAGAAGGCCAGGAGTTCGAATCTTCTCGGGTGCGCCAGGAGAAACCCCGTCATGGACGGAAAAATAAAGACTCCAATGTTAAGCTAGGGTCTTCTTTTTTGTTTCATAACCCTAAAAGACAAACTTTCTCAAAAAGACCTAACTATTTCGCTCTACAATTTCACAAATCAATAGCAGCCCTAATACCCTCTTAAACCTCTTTGAGAACCGCAGCAGAAAGCTCACCTATCATCCCTGTCAACTTACTCCTATCCAAAGTCGTAATCTGATGACAAAGCGCAATGCTATCTTCTTTAAGATTAGCTTCACCTTTAGCTATGAAAACAGCCGTTGGCCCTCTTAAGCTTTGCTTAGAAGAGGTACTTAAAGGAATGACAATAATAGAACGCCAATTAGGAACCGAAGTAAAGCCATCATTCGAAAGGATAATGATCGGTCTTCTACCTGTTTGCGCAGAACCCGAACGAGGCTTTAACTCTGTCCAATAAACATCGCCACGTTTCAAACGTTCTTCCACACTTCTAAACTGGTCGCTTCAAGCTCAGAATCAAAATCATCCCTAGACCCACCAACCTCTAGCGCATAATTCCGAATAGCTTCTTGCCTAAGTTCTTTTTCCCTTTGCTCGAGCCAATACTCTATCGCCTCCCTGGCCAAAACCGTAGCGGGTTGTTTTGACCGTTCTGATTCTTGCCTAAGTGCCTGATAAATAGCCTCAGGTAAAGGTACATGAAAGTTATGCTGCTTCATATCTGCCATAATATCTTGGCAGAGTATTTCTAAAGGGAAAACACAGAAGGGCAATAAGTGCGTTGGTATCTACAAAGGCAAGCACACTAAGCGTTTGATAAGTGTTTTCTTGCTGCTTTAGCTAAATAAACAACGTCGTCTTCTTGATAGCTATTTTCCTCTGCTTCGTTACTCATTACCTTACTAAAAGCTTTTAGGGCTTCTGCTCGTTTTTCACTGTTAGCATCTTTTGTTCTGATGCTTTGGCGAAACATTAAGCGATGATAGACACCTACGCTAATACCAAGTGCCTCTGCTTTAGTTCTGGCATACTTGAGGTCTTTTTCAGGAAGACTTACCGTTAGAGGTTTTAGGGTTACTGCTATGAGAGAAGAATAGCAGCTATTTAATGCTAATAGGTGCTTCATAATGAACTGGGAGTTAGGTTATGAAAGTTTGAACACTCTATTTCAGTTCAGCTAATTTTACCAAGGGATGCTGCTTATTTTCTCTACGAATTTGTACCTCTAACATACCTCTAAGTGTATGAAAACAAGAGATAAAAGACGAGAAAGAGACTAAACTGTTGGGTTGAGGAAAATTGTCTGTGACGGCGAAAGTGCAATTATTGACAAATATAGAGAAAACCCTAAAGGCAACTCATAATCGATTGGTCGTGGGTTCAAGTCCCCCAGGGCCCACCATGAGAAAATGCGTCTGTAACGCAAAAAATGGAAACCTGATGTAAGATTGGGTTTCCATTTTGCTTTGGGTTGCAGGTGTTTTGCAGCTTTAGTTGAAAAGTTTTTAGGAAAAGTAATTTATAGTATAAAAGGTCTAAATAGTCGGGAATGTCCTAAAAGCTCGAGCGTTAGCTAAATGGCTACCAAGTTTAAGGGAGTTTTTTGCTTTTGCGATAATCTTTGAGGCAATTTTAAGCTAAAGGTAGTTCCCTCGCTGGAGGTCGTCTCAACATGAATATCACCCGCAAAATGACCAGTGATAATATTATGAACGATTGAAAGACCAAGCCCTGTTCCTTTACCTACCTCTTTGGTTGTAAACATGGGCTCAAAAATATTGGGGAGTGCTTCAGGTGAAATACCACTCCCATTATCCTGAATTC
Source organism: Trueperaceae bacterium (assembly GCA_024642575.1). GTDB lineage: Bacteria > Deinococcota > Deinococci > Deinococcales > Trueperaceae > JAHEBB01. The sequence goes on from JAHEBB010000295.1 coordinate 2,348, forward strand.
TAAGGATGACGTTATCAGCTTTGACTGCAAAGTGTATTTTTACTTCCTTAAGGGCTTTATCAGTATCTTCACAGGCATCCATTGCGTTTACTATCAGATTGCTGATGACCTGATTAAAGCGACTTGGATCACCGTGAATAAGGAGAGCTTCAGTTACAGGCTCGAGCCTTAACTGACAGCCTACCTTTCTAGCTCGGTGCTCAAGCATCGCCAGACTATCTTCAGTGACTTTAAGGGGGTCAAAATCAACGGACATACCCGAAGAGCGCGTTTGGCTTTTCATACGGCGAACAAATTCACCGAGTCGCTCGAGTGAGTGATCTGCCTGTTTAAGGGCAGAGCCAAGCTCGCTGGCAATCTCATGGTGGTCTGCAGCTGTTACTGTGGGTATATCAATTGAATCTTGGTACTCTTCAGATAAGGTTTTAGCTTGCAATAGGGAATTACGGGCAGCAGCTAAAGGTGTATTGATTTCATGGGCAAGACCCGCCGTTAAACGCCCCAAACTTGCGAGTTTTTCGCTAGCTAGTAGTCGGTTTCGGCTCTCTTCTAGCTCTTTGGTGCGAAGCTCTACTCGCCTTTCCAAATCTTCTGATAGGCTTTTTAAACTCCGTGTCAGACCCTGGTTTTCTCTAAAAGCAACGACCTGGCGTATAACCACAAGCAAAGTAACCAATCCTGTACCAATACTGGTACCTGTTTCCGTTAGACCTTTATGGCTATGGAAGAAGAGGCTAAAGCCATAGCTAAGAATAATAGCGATGTAAGGAACAAACGTGGCAATTCCCCGCAAACTCAAAGATTCTAACCAGCGCCAGTTGTGATGTCCTTGTGGAAAATGAGAAATATAAGCGCTTAAGGCCAGAAAACTATAGCCCCAAAGCCATAAGGCATCGATGGGGTGACCGTTGTAATAGCTATTGCTGGCACCAAGGGCCGAAAAACTAAAATCGGCTGAGATGATGGCAATGAGACCCATGCTAAGTATCACCTTATCTGCGCCCAGTGCTAATTTGGGATTACGAAGGGTAATAGAAAACAGCAGACTGAGTAAGATAAGATCAAGGGTTGGATAGATGAGGCTTAGCAGCAGCTCGAGCGAAAAATCGCCATAGGATTTAATAATGGGAACAAATTGAGAGGGCCACAGAAAAACTGCCGCGGCGATGACACATATAGCAACATCCAGCGTTACTTGGAGAGACTGGATGGGTTTAAGTGGGTCTCTAGGAAAAAAGATAAATGCCAACACAAATAATAAAGGGGCAGTAACATAGCAAATATCAGCTAAGGAGGGATAGGGTTCTATATGAAGAATCAAATCATAATAGTTCCAAAGCACATCGCCACTGGTTATTGCTAATAATCCCAAAGCCATGAAGAACCAGCCGCGTTTCGCCTTCCCCTGATGTAATTTCACAAAAAAAAGACAGCTCAGTGCTGCAAAAAGAGTCACTAGGTTGTAACCGAGCGCCAGAATGAGATGTTGCAACTCAGCCGAACCCCATCTGCCAAACAAGTAGAGCGAAAAAAGCAGTACACTGCTTAAAAGAGGAACCAAAAGCCAAAAATTTGCTTGGCTTTTGGCGGTGACGTTCATACTAGCTCCAACTGGGCGAGTTCAATAACTTTACCAACAACTCGGTTGCGCCCGGCTTGTTTGGCCGCATAAAGAGCTTGGTCAGCCCTGGCAATCAGTAGATCACGTAGGTGGGTGACAGTCAATTTAGACCAATGCTCCCAATCTGTTAATTCGAGGCTACAAACACCTATGCTCGAGCTAAAACGTATTTGTGATGCTTGCCAACCAAGGCTTAGACTCTCTATTGCAGTACGAATCTTCTCTGCTGTAATAAGCGCAGCTTGGTGGTCAGTATGGGGTAAGGTAATGATGATTTCCTCACCGCCATAGCGTCCTATTAGGTCACTCTTACGCAATTGCATAGTTAAAAGCTGCCCTAGGGCTTTAAGGACGGCATCGCCTGCCATATGCCCATAGTTATCATTAAGCCGCTTAAAATGATCAATATCCAGCATTAGAAAACTTACGGGTTGTGCGTGACGGCATGAGAGGTGCAAAATATTTTCTGTCAAGTATGACCAGTGACGGCGCACTGCGAGTCGTGTTAGATCGTCGATGGTTGCCAGTTCATAAAGCTTGGTATTTTCAATGGCAACAGCAGCCTGACTTGCAAAGATCTCAAGTAGCGCCACATCAGCAGAGGGGGCAAGCTGACAATCAACCAGCACGACTCCAATGACTTGACTGCCAAATGTTAGGGGTAAGGCTAAAACAGAATCGATTTTTACCTTACCGCTCTGTAATGATTGCCAAACCAAATCACGCTCGAGCGTTTCGATATCGTGCCAGGTCTTGTTGCTGAATCGACCCGTTGCCACCCGAATTTCTATATTGTCATTTTGGGTTGTCGCGACCAGTCCTCCAAGTGCATCAGGCTCGAGTTTGGTTGAACTTGAAATGGTCGCTACGAAAGCGCCAGAAAAGCCAAGTAAGCCCTGGATTTGCAGCAAAACTCCCTGCATCAAGTCTTCAAGGGGCTGCAGACGGTGAAGCTGGGGTGTAGCTTCAAGGATATATTGTAAGCCATCTCTTGAGATGCGTAATGCCCGCTCATGGCGGTACGTTTTTAGCGCTCCATCAATAAGCACCAAAAGTTTTTCGGGCCCTTCAGACTTGTCATGATAGGCTTGAATATCTAGCTCACGCAACATTTGCCGGGGTGGTTTATCTGACGAATAACCTGTTTGCAGCATAACCTGAGTTTGGTTATTAGAAAGGCGCAGTTCACGTATAACATCTTCACCCGTCATTCCGGGCATAAAGTAGTCAAGCAAAATAAGGTGAATTTCACACTGTGCGCATAACTGTAGTGCTTCTGGGCCATTGTTTGCGGTGTAAATCTGATGCCCCTCTTGCGTTAGTAACTGCTCGAGGGTAGCTACCAGTGTCGTATCGTCATCGACGATTAAGATGTTATGTCCACTGGGTGGGATGGTGGTCTTCAGGCGTGCCATATAAGCTCCTTTGGGGGTTCAAGGTAAGAGGGTTTTTTAAGGATTGTTTGGGAGATAAGGTCAATAAATACGGGTACAAGCTGCGGGTCAAACTGCTTACCTGCTTGTTTCTTTAGTTGACTCAGGGCAGCATCTACTGTCCAGGCAGCTTTATAGGGTCGGTCTGAGGTGAGGGCATCAAAGACGTCACAAAGACTAAAGATACGTGCTAGGAAGGGAATACGCTCCCCTTGAAGGTTGTCTGGGTAGCCACTACCATCCCAGGCTTCATGATGATGCCGAATGATCTCAAGGGCTGGCTCTGCTAATCCATGAATGCGAAGGGCCAAAGCAAAACCTTTCTCAGAGTGGCTTTGCATGGTAATCCATTCATCTGCGTCAAGGGCTCCAGCTTTATGTAAGATACGGTCGGCTATCATAAGTTTGCCCAGATCATGAAGGTATGCCCCCTGCCTGAGAGCACGAGACTGATAAGTGTCAAGTTGCAATTTCTGGGCCAGGGCTTGGCTCAAACTAACAACACGCTCGGTGTGTCCAGCAGTTTCAAGATCTCTTGACTCGAGGGCAATTCCTAGGACCAATAAGCTATGCTCGAGTTGCTGATTGACTCTTGTGTGATTCACGTTTTTAATGACAGCATCGACCCAGAGCAAAAGCCGCTCGGGGTCATCTGATTTGTCATGATAGCCTTGGATATCGAGTTCTTTAAGCATTTGCCGTGGAGGTTTTTCGGTAAAGCCCGTTTGTAAAATAATCTGAGTTTCTCTGTTAAAGCTACGTAAATTCTCTATTACGTCTAAGCCAGTCATTCCAGGCATAGAGTAGTCAAGCAGCAGCAGATGAATTTCATGTTTTTGACATAAATGCAGAGCTTCCTGACCATTACGTGCGATGAGAACATGATGACCCTCTCGCAGCAGCAGTTGCTTAGTGCTGTACAAGACAGCTTCATCATCGTCAATGATGAGAATGGTAAAGCCTGAAGGTAGTGTGGAAGCTAGTCTGGGCATATTTATTTTATAAAAGTAGTTATTTCATAAGTACTCTGGTTGTGAATCAAGGTTCAGATGGGGTTTGAGCTGAAGCTTGATTCACCATGACTTCAGTGTAGTAAACATCGGCTTACAATAAACTGACGTGAGGTAGCCCTAAAGGCGTTAGTTTCTCTTGCTTACACTTACAACATAGGGTTGATTAGGGGTAAGACGGACTTGGCCCTTTAACTTGTCTATTATTTGTATAGGACTTACGCAAATTAGACGAAACCCATGTGAAGATTAGGGGAACGAAGCTGGTGTTTGATGTAATCGTCAAGAAGATTTTGCTTGAGAGCATAGACAGAGGTTCTGAGCTGCTGGGCTAAGAAGGATAGTCTGGTCCAAACCAGAAAAGCACAAGCGATGTGATTGCGCTGAATGCGAGCTAAACGAGCTTGACATTGGTCAATACCTGTAACTTGCTGGACTTCACGATGAAACTGCTCAACAAACCAGCGAGGGCGAAACGCTTCTTGTGCCGCCCTTGTGGATGCTTGAGTTACATCATTAG
>JAHEBB010000296.1 GCA_024642575.1 Trueperaceae bacterium
CAGCCAAAACACCATCTACTTCACTAGGCATGAGCCAGCCGCCGCCTTCTGCTTGTTTGCTTTGACAAATGGCCTTGGCTTTCTCAACATGCAAATTGCTGTGGTTCGGGATAACGCCTAATTCAGCATCTCGCCAGGCTGCATATTTCCTGACTCTGCTTAGCGCTTTGGCAGCAGCTTCAGGGAATCTATAAGAAGGAATGTGTTCACCCTCGAGCGACAGTTCCTCACTTACTCCTTGCGCTGCCATAAAACAGGCCAGCACAGGTTTTTCATTGCCTGCATCCCGCGCTTGTTTGACCGCCTCACGCACCGCAGCCGCGATTTTTTCGGTTTCGGCTAAGCCTACCGGAATGAAAATAACCAAAACTGCATCATAGTTTTCATCTGCCAACATGGTGCCCATGACCTGCTTATATTGCTCGGCATTGGCCGAAGCAATCATATCGATAGGATTATTGAGACTGGCGGCAGGGGGTAAGACTTTAGCAAGCTCAGCTTTTATGGCGTCTGAAGGGGTTGGTGTATCTAAACCTTCTGCTGCCAGCGCATCGACTGCCAAGATGCCCGGGCCACCTGCATTGGTAACGATGGCAACCCTCGGGCCCTTGGGTAATTTTTGCCCAGCTAGCAGGGCTGCCACATCAAACATTTCTTCTAGTGTATCGGCGCGAATAATACCTGCTTGGTGAAAGAGGGCTTCAACCGCAGTTTCACTGGCAGCCAGTGCAGCGGTATGCGAGCTGGCAGCTTTACTGCCTGCTTGAGAGCGCCCAGCTTTGACGACCAGCAGAGGCTTTTGTCTGCCAATGCGTCTTGCCAAGCGAGCAAAGCGTCTGGGGTTACCAAAGGACTCGAGATAAAGCAGAATCACGCTGGTTTCAGGGTCATCTTCCCAGTATTGAATGAGGTCATTACCCGAAACGTCGGCGTTGTTGCCAAGGCTAACAAAGCTCGAGAGTCCTAGACCCAAGGTTTCAGCTAGCTCGAGCACGGCAAGCCCCAGTGCGCCGCTATGCGAGGCCATAGCTATGCCTCCATGCGGTGGAAAGACAGGGGAGAAGCTGGCATTCAGTCTGACCTCAGGGTCGGTGGTTAAAAGCCCTAAGCAATTGGGCCCCACAATCCGCATGCCGTAACCCCGAGCTTTGGCAATAAGCTGCTTTTGCTTTTCCTTGCCCTCAGCCCCTGTTTCGGCAAAACCTGCACTGATGATGACCAGGGAACGCACCCCTTTTTTGCCGCAGTCATCCACCACATCCATAACAAATTTTTCGGGAACGGCAATCACGGCCAGGTCAACAGGGCCGGGCACATCTTTGACACTTGGATAAGCAGGGATGGAGCCAACAACATTGGCCTTAGGGTTAATTGGGTAGACCGGGCCGTTAAAGCGGTTATGTACCAGATATTCTAAAATGCGAAAGCCGATGCTATTTGGGTCACGTGACGCTCCAATAATGGCAACACCCCTTGGTTTAAAGAAGGGGCGAATGGAAGCAACGGTGGCGATGCGCTCACGCATTTCAAAGCTTTCAACACTTTCGCGGTTAGGCAAGATGGAAAAGCTAACATCGACATAACCACCGTCACGGTCTTCATGAACGGGGAAACCGCTGGTCTTAAAGAGTTCACGCATCTGGCGGTTACTCGCCTCAGTTGGGCCATAAAAATGACTGATGCCCTGCCTTACCGCAACAAGAGCCAGACGCTCCAAAAGCAGCGTACCTAAACCTTTACCCTGAAATTTATCATCTACCAAAAAGGCAACTTCAGCAGAACTGGCTTCTGGGTTATCACGGACATAAAGACCATGCGCAATAATTTTTGGCTGAGTCGTGCCGCCTGTTAAAACAATAAGTGCTAATTCTTGATTGGCAGAGCCGAGTTTAAGCAGTTGTTTGGCCCCTAGTTCATATGAGACTTCGCCAAAAAAGCGGTGGGTACGGGCATCTTGTGAGACACGCTCAAGCAAATCCACCAGCAAAGCTTCATCTGAAGCTTTAACAGGGCGGAGCTCAGCAGTCATGCCATCACGCAAAATAACCTGACCCTTTTCGATGGGGCCTTGGGGTAAGGGGGCTTGATAAAGATAGTCTGACATGCCTACATCATAAGGGCTGCGCTTAGGTTTTACGTAAGGTATTTTCTGGCGTAAGGACGTTAAAATTGTGCTAGGTCGTATCAAAGTGCTAAGAGTGGGAACAGAGAATGGTTTAAAGATTGATTGGTGTAGAGGATAAAAAAACTTAGCTACAATTATTCAAAACCATTCCATAATTCACACGGCATTCACAAAAGCTTCGCCTCCATTTCACAGCTTTCTTTCTAAACTTTATTCAGGCTTAAGCAAAGCTTAGGCAATATACAAACTTCATTTTGAATTTGTAGAAATGTCAATGGATTTATCCGTACTCGTTCTACTCGGGTAAATTTGCTCTCACAAATTCACCATGGAGATTTTGAAAGGAGCCATGACAATGGCACATGCATTTGGATACGGACATATGTTCGGTTTTGGACTCGGTTTTTTAAACTTTATAGGTACCCTACTCTTTTTTGGCTTCATGCTCATGGCGATCAGGATGGTGTTTTTTGGCTCGAGGTTTGCTGGGGGGCGTTCTTGCGGTGGACATTGGCGACAAAAAATGATGGAGCGTTCACGTCATTGGTCAGAGGATAGAGGCCCTGCTGCGCACTTTGGTTCGCCTGCCAGTGATGACGCCATGCAAGTCGCCAGAGACCGCCTAGCCAACAGTGAACTTAGCCCCGAAGAATTTGAAACCATCAAACAAGGTCTTAAAGATTCACAACCTGAAACGGGCGATCACTTCCGCAGGCATGACAGTGCGCTAAATACAGCCAGATTACGCTTTGCTAAAGGGGAATTGAGTCGTGAAGAATTTGATGCGGTACGAAAAGCCTTAAGCTAAATTTTGGTAAAACCAGCCCTTCATACTAGAATTTAAGAGAAAGGAACGGACTGAGTTTGTCTCAGTCCGAATTCTCATGACTGCAACCATACTCATTGTTGAAGACGAAGCCCGACTTGGCGAAATCCTTGAGGATTATCTTAAGCGCGAAGGTTTTCGTACCGAACGCGCCAGAGATGGACTAAGGGCGCTCGAGCTTTGGCGTGCCGCGCAACCTGATATGGTTCTTTTAGACCTGATGCTTCCTGAACTTGATGGCTTTGAAGTGGCAAGGCGTATTCGTAGTGAGTCGGATGTCCCTATTATTATGCTGACAGCTCGTGATGAAGAGATAGATAAGCTTTTAGGTTTGGGTTTAGGCGCAGATGATTATGTGGTTAAGCCTTATAGTCCCCGCGAGGTGGTCGCGCGTATAAAGGCAGTCTTAAGGCGCTCGAGCGGTCAGTTGCTTGCTCCAGAGGTTTACGAAGTCGGTGTCTTACGCGTTGATTTGGCGCGTTACATTGTCACGTGCGAAGGACTAGAGATTGATTTAACCCCTGCGGAACTTCGCTTGCTGGGAGCTTTAGCCAAGGACGCCCCGAAAGTAAAAGGTCGCCCTGAACTCTTAGCTGCCTCAGGTGATGCCGACCGCTTTGCCGATGAGCGTACGGTAGATGCCCACGTAAAAAACATCAGAAAAAAGTTGGGGCAATGTGGTGAAAAGCTCGAGACGATTCGCGGTGTGGGTTACCGCTTAAGAGCTTAAAGTGGATTATTAAAATGCCAAGACGTCACCCTTATAGACCCCACCGAGGGCATCCTTATTATTTTAAGCGGGATGACTTTATCAGAAAGCACCCTGAACTTTGGCGTGATAGGCGCTGGGGTTTACGGAGGCGACTTAGTGCCATGTTTGCCTTTGTGGCACTGGCAGCGGTGGTCATTACGACTTGGTTTACGCTTGGGGCAGTTATTGGCGCACAGCAAGAACTCTTTTCGCATATGGCGCAAATGAGCTCTGATTTTCAGATAGCCAAAGAGGCGTTGGCAAGGGTTACGCGAACCGCGTTTATTGCGGGTCTAATTTCCTTTTTTTTGGCTTCTGTAGTAGCAGGTATTGCCACACGCTTTTTAACCCAGCCCTTAAAAGCCTTAACTGAAGGGGCAAGAAATCTGGCAACAGGTCAAAGGGGCATAAGGCTCGAGTTACCGCCCGCCAGAGATGAGCTCAGGGTACTTACCGCCGCATTTAATGGTCTGGTTGAAGGTTTAGAGGAGCAAGAAGCCTGGCGGCGCAATATGGTTGCCGATATTGCTCATGACCTGCGTACGCCTTTAGCCGTTATGCGCAGCGAAATTGAAGGGATGCAAGATGGCGTAGTCAAACGCGATGATGCTAGCCTCGAGCGGCTCCATGCTGAAGTTATGCTCCTTTCAAGATTGGTAGCAGATTTGCGCACGCTTTCTCTGGTAGAAAGTGGCGGTATTTCGCTAAACTTTCAAGACATTAACCTGAAACCCTTTTTAGAACGACTCTCTGGCAGCTTTTCTTTAAGAGCGGCTGAGCTTGGCTCGAGCCTTAAATTAGATGTTTACCCAGATACCTTAACTGCCAACTTTGACCCTGAACAAATGACCAGAGTGCTGAGCAATTTAATCGACAATGCTTTGCGTTACGCTAGCCCAGGTGAAATAGAACTAAAGGCTCGAAAACTTGAGGATAAACTCGTTTTGAGTTTACGTGACCATGGCCCAGGTTTACCTCAAGAAGCGCTCGAGCAAGTGTTTGAGCGTTTTTACCGAACCGATAGGGCAAGAACTAGCCGCAAAGAAGGCTCAGGTTTGGGTTTGGCCATTGCCAAAGCGATTGTCGAGGCGCATGGGGGTAGGCTCGAGGCACAAAATCACCTGGATGGGGGCGCACAATTTACCCTTACGCTTTCTTTAACCTAAGACGATGGTCTGAAGTAAGGTCACTAGTCTGCTGCTAAGCTGCTGACTTAGGGAGTTGCTACAGGAAATAGTATCCTAGATAGCCCTGCTTACCTTACTGAGGTGAATACTCGTGATAGTTTCTACATCAATGTCTGCTAGCTCAACTTCGTCCGTTTTTGATGCTGAACATCGCACGCTGACCATAGGTCTTTTGCTTGTTATAACCCTAGTGGCTTTTGAGAATTTGGCCGTGGTAACGATTGCGCCGACGATTGCTCGTTCTCTGGATGGCTTACTGCTTTATGGCTGGGTGTTTAGTGGGCAACTTTTGGCTTCACTCTTTAGCATTGTTGTTGCAGGGCAAGAGGCTGACCGCGCGGGGCCTGCAAGGCCTTTTATGCTTGGGCTTATCCTGTTTACGCTTGGGCTGGTTGTGGCAGGGTTTGCACCTTCTATGCAAATCTTGATTTTGGGTCGAATTCTACAGGGCTTAGGGGGAGGGGCAGTCACGGTGGCGGTTTATGTAGCGGTAAATTTAGCTTATAGCGACACTATTCGGGCTCGCATGATTGCCTTTATGTCAACAGCCTGGGTGATTCCAGCTCTGGCAGGACCAGCGGCAGCTGGCTTTATCGCGGAGTGGTTAGGCTGGCGCTATGTTTTTTTAATTATGCTGCCGCTTATTTTGCTGGTTGCCCTTATGACACTGAGAGCTTTTATGGCGCTCGAGCGCCAGCAGGAAGCAGAAAAATCTAACTGGCAAGCTGCCCTTTTCCTTGTTCTTGGGGCGGGTGTCTTGTTAGCAGGCTTAAGTATGGAAAATCCTTTCATTTTTGCTTTAATGGTGATTCTTGGTTTTGTGGCAACCCTGCCAAGCCTTTATAAATTGCTGCCAAAAGGCACCATGAGTCTTGGAAAGGGTTTGCCTTCTGTCCTAGCTGCGCGAGGGTTTTTTTACGCCTCCTTTGTAGGCGTTGAAGCCTTTATTGCACTTATGCTGACATCCGTACATGAGTTTTCCTCAGCGGTCACAGGAGTGGCCATTGCAACGGGTGCCATAAGTTGGACGCTGGGCTCCTGGTCGCAAGATCAGTGGGATAAACGCGCAGCGCATCAGCGGCATGTGCGCATCTTTATAGGCTCGAGCATCATGACCCTTGGTTTGGTTTTGCAACTCGTTTCTCTTTACACAACCGTAGTTCCTTTAATCATTACCTTAATTGGCTGGATGCTGGCAGGTTTTGGCATCGGTCTGGCCCATTCCACAACCTCAGTTTTGGCGTTTGCACTTGCTCCCAAAGGCGAAGAAGGCCATGTTTCGGCCGGTTTACAACTGGCAGATACTTTTTTGGCAGCCCTTGCTACGGGTGTGGGGGGTGCTCTTTTTGCTTATGCCACAAGGCAGGGTCTGGGTGAGCAAACCGGCATTATGCTGGCGTTTGTTTTTAGTCTGTTTTTATCCTCGTTTAGCATCATCTCAGCCATGCGCATTGGCTCGGTTGCAAAACCACAAGCATCTTCAAGCTTTAAATCATGACCCATAGCGAAGCGCTCGAGTTCATAAGGCCCTTAGCTATTCAAGTAGGAGAAGTCTGGGCTGATCTGGGTGCGGGTTCTGGAACCTTTAGTCTTGCTCTAGCTGAGCGATTGGGCACTGAAGGAACACTTCATGCCGTTGACATCAATCTGAGAGCTTTAAGGACTATCAAGCAAAAGGATGCTGATGCAAGGATTGTGCTGCATCACAAAGATTTTCGGGATGCACTGGGGTTTCAAAATTTGGATGGCATTTTGCTGGCAAATGCCCTGCATTTTGTTAGAGAGCAAGAACGAATTTTGGCGCAACTTATGCTCAGCATAAAAACGGTTGGCACGCTTGCCATCATCGAATACAATAATTCAAGTGCCAATCCCTGGGTGCCTTATCCTGTCAATTTTGCCAGGCTCGAGCGTCTAGCTAGCAAGCTTAGTTTGCCCATGCCCGAAAAACTTGCAACCCATCCTTCACGGTATCACCAAGAAATGTACCTGG
>JAHEBB010000297.1 GCA_024642575.1 Trueperaceae bacterium
ACCGCTAAACTATGACTAAGGATAAAGTATGACCAAGGTTGTCGTTTTGGGCTGTGGGCTCTCTGCTTTTTCACGCGACCGACTTGATGGATCTATTCGCGATTGGGTCACCGAAGCGGCTTTAGCAGCCATCCAAGATGCGGGAATTGAAAAAGATCAGCTTGACCACACCATTGCTGCCTATGAAAGTGATCACTTAGCCGGGCAGATTGGTCAGGGAATCATCTGGCAAGATACGCTGGGACTAATACCCAGACCTGTTGTTAGGATAGAGGCATGCGGCGCAACAGGTGGCCTTGCCATTCGCAATGCTTTTGCTCATTTACGGGCTGGTCTAAGCAATTGTATTCTGATTGTCGGTGCAGAGCGGGTGGGAAAAAGTCTTAGTTCTGCAACATCCAGTCAAATCTTTGCTATGTCTTCAGATACCGATTGGGAAATGCCTGTTGGTGGCCATTTCACGGCTTACTACGCCCTGGTTATGCGCGAACATATGCGGCGTTATGGCACAACCGAGGAGCAAATGGCGCTGGTATCAGTTAAAAATCATGGGAATGCTCGTTATCATCCGTTAGCCCAAAAACCTATGGACTTAAGCGTTAATGATGTCATGACTTCGCCAGTCATTGCCTCCCCCTTTAAGTTACTCGACTGTAGTCTTCTTTCAGATGGCGCAGCTGCCTTAATTTTAGCGACAGAAAACTGGGCAAAACAAAACCTAAACGCACTTAAAAACCGACCCGCTGTTTATCTAACAGGGAGTGGTGCAGCTACTGATCATGCTCGAGCTGGAGATAGGTCTTGGGAGGTCTTTGCTCAGTTTAGTGCCAAAAAACAGGCTGCTGAGGCTGCTTACGCTATGGCTGGCATTAAAAATCCTCTTCAAGAGATTGATGTTGCCGAAGTTTACGACTCCTATACGGGGGCTGAACTCATGGCTTATGAAGCCTTGGGCTTTTGTCAACCAGGTGAATCAGGCAAGCTTGCAGAGCAGCAAGTCTTTGATTTAGCAGGAGAATTGCCTGTAAATCCCTCGGGAGGACTACTTGGTTTTGGTGCTGCTGCTGGTGCAACTGGCATTGCCCAGGCCGTTGAAATTGTGACGCAACTTCGCGCCGAAGCTACAGTTGAGCGGCAAGTAAAAGGGGCAAAGCTGGGTCTAACTGACGCGCATGCAGGTGTTTGTACCATTAACGCTGTCCATATTTTTGAAAGCAGGGATTAAATGGATTTATCTCGGTTTAAAGATTATGAATCTATAAAAACACATTTTAAGTGGGACATTCCTGATAGCTACAATATCGCGACACGGTGCCTGGCAGATTGGGCTCATGACCGTGCCAGAGTTGCTCTTTTTTATGAAGATGAATCGGGTTATAGAGAAACATTAACCTTTTGGCAATTAGAAAAACTCACGAATCAATATGCCAACCTACTTAAGAGCTTAGGCGTAGAAAAGGGTGATCGAGTCGGAATCATTTTACCTCAATGCCCTGAGACGGCAGCGGTGCATCTGGCTATTTACAAAGCTGCGGCGATTGCTGTACCTATGTCTATGCTTTATGGACCAGATAGTTACCGCTACATCATGACGAATGCAGATATAAAAGCTGTTTTTGTCGATAGCAGCAGTGCTGATAAAGTGAGACAGATAAGAAGTGAAGTTAAAACGCTCGAGCATCTCATTATTCGTGGTGCGGCTTTGGTCAATGAGGTTTCTTTAAGCGAAACCAATCATCAATCGGTCCATTTTGAAACAACGCCAACCAGATCATCTGACCCCGCTATGTTGCTTTACACTTCAGGTACAACGGGTCACCCAAAAGGCGCGCTTCATTCTCACAAGATCCTTGAAGGTTATTTACTAAGCGTAAGACTCTTTTACAATATTGATTTTGACCACTCTACCGTTTTCTGGACGCCCTCTGATTGGGCTTGGGTGGGCGGTCTTTTGGATGTACTTTTACCTGCTTTAGCCTGGGGTAAGCCCACCTTAGCTTATAACGGACGTTTTGCTGTTACAAAAGCCTATGAACTAATGAGCCGCTACGGGGTTAGTCATGTTTTTCTAGCTCCGACGGCCTTAAAAATGCTTGCTCAGGAAGCAGAGCCAAAAAAAACCTATGACCTTGACATAAGGGTGATTGCTAGTGGTGGTGAATCGGTTGCTGACGAAGTCTTGAAGTGGTCGCAAGAGGCTTTGGGTGCTGTTTGCAATGAATTTTATGGTTTAACTGAAGTCAATCACTTAGCCGGCAGTTGCGCCAAACTCTGGCCTGTCAAACCTGGTTCGATGGGTAAAACCTACCCTGGTCGGGAGGTGGCAATCGTAGATAAAGAGGGTAAGTGTGTAGCTCCAGGAGAAATAGGTCAGATTGTCGTTAGACCCGGTGACCCAACCCAGATGCTTGGCTACTGGAATAACCCTGAAGCAACTGCATCCAAACATAAAAACGGCTGGATTTTGACTGGCGATATGGCTTATCAAGATGAAGAAGGCTATATCTTTTTCAAAGGTCGTAATGATGACATGATCGGCAGCGCAGGCTACCGCATTGGCCCTGCTGAAGTTGAGGAGGCACTGATGCGTCACCCAGCCGTTGCCGAAGCGGCAGTAGTTGCCAGCCCAGACCCAACTAGAGGACATATTGTTAAAGCCTTTATTGAATTAGCTGAAGGTCACGAAGCCAGCGAGACGCTCATAAGCGAGCTTCAGTCCTTTGTTAAAACCAATCTAGCTGCCTATAAGTACCCAAGAGAGATTGAATTTACCAGAGACCTGCCCAAAACCACTACGGGAAAACTAAACCGTAAATACTTAAGACAACTGGAAGAGCAAAAACATGCCCTTAAGGACTAAGCTTGAGCATAAACTGCTAAGTTTTTCGGAAAGGGATCCCTTTGCTGAGTTTCGGGATATTGAGTTACTTAATCTAACGCAAACTTTTGAGTACCGTCACAGCTTAGGCAAAGTCTCCAAGTTTTTTCTAGCCTTAGAGCACGGCAAGCTTCTGGCTACACGCTGTGAGCGCTGTAACCGCGTCTATATGCCACCAAGGGCGGTCTGCCCTAAAGATCTAAAGCCAAATCGGTGGCTCGAGCTTTCAGGCTTAGGCACGCTCGAAAGCTGGACCCTTTGCCCATCCCCGATTTCCTATGCACAAACTGAGGAGAACTATATTCTAGCTTACGTCAGGCTCGAAGGAACCAGCAGTCTGTTTTTACAGCAATTGCGCAATGTTGATATCGCCAGCTTGCAGTTTGGTCTGAAGGTCAGAACCGTTTTTACTGAGCAAGCAGAAAATCATCCGCTGGAACTTTTCTGGTTTGAACCTTTATGACTTTAGGATTAAGTGCTCGTCAAAAAACCATTGTGCTTATTGCATGGTTATGTTACGCAAGCTACTATCTTGGCAGGGTTAATATCTCTACAGCCCTAACCAGTCTGGAATTAGGGCTTGACCTAACAAAAACACAAACGGGTGCGTTTCTAACGGGGTTCTTTTTGGTTTACGCACTGAGCACGTTGATAAATGGCTACCTGGGCGACAAATTAAGCCCCCGCTGGTTCGTTTTCATAGGGCTAATGGCGACTGCCTGTTTGAATTTACTTTTTGGTTTATCATCCAACTGGCTTATTTTGATGATGATCTGGTGCCTAAACGGCTACTTTCAGGCGACCGGTTGGGGGCCTATTTTAAGAACACTTGATAGCTGGCTCTCTAGCAGTCAAAAAAGCCAGGTTTCAAGTTTGTTTGGTAGTTCTTTTGTTGCAGGTAGTGCCCTTACCTGGCTCATAACCGGCTGGTGCGTCAGTCAACTAGGGTGGCGCTGGGCCTTTTATGTTCCCTCGATATACCTGTTTTGTATTGCTTTTATCTGGTTCATTGGCATCCGCGATAAACCTCTTAGTTCAGAAGCCCATCCACCCTTTTTTCAAGGCTTACCAGAACGTCTAAGACGGTACGGCTTGTTGGCTCTAGCTGCATTTTTTATTGGCCTTATCTTCGGCGTGATTAGCTTATGGTCTCCCACCTATTTTGTTGAAGCAGGCAAGCTAGATGTGGGTATAGGCTCGAGCATTGCAGCCCTTTTACCTATTGCAGGAATCCTGGGCATAAGTTTTACAAGCTGGATGATACAAAAATATTTTGTATTTCGAGAACTGAACTTGTTAAGAAGCCTATTGATATTTTTAGGTGCGCTTTGCCTAATTTATAGCTTTCTACCTTTTTCCCTGGTACTCGCTCTTATCATGACTATGAGTATTGCGGCTTGTGCCTACGCCGCAACTACCCTCATTTTATCAACACTCCCGGTTATGTTAAGCAAACAAGGAGAAACCTCTGGAACGGCCGGTTTAATGGACTTTTCTTTTGCGCTTGGGACTGCCTTAAGTGGGGTTTTAATTGCCGAGGTTTTAGCTAGCTTTAGCTGGTCAGTTGTTTTTCAGGTTCTGGCTAGTTCAGCTTTTCTAGCCTTAATGTTTATTCTAAGCATCCGCTCTCAGGATTATTTAAAAACGAACTAGAAGGAGGCATCATGCTAAAACTTGCTTATGTCGGCGCTCACCTGGCCAGTTATCTGGCAGAGGAGCATCAGGTCTTTAAAAAGAGTATTGACGGATTGCAAAGGCTAAGCCAAACTTTAGGCTTTGAGCTCGCCAGCATTCATACCCATGTTAGCTCAAGGCAAGAAGCAAAAGAAATTGCTACAGGTCTTGAAGCTCAAGGCATTGACTTTGTACTTTTGCAAAATAGCACTTTCGCTATGGGTGATTTGGTTCTAGAGTTTGCCAATAGAAGATTTCGCCTGGGAATCTGGGCAACTGAAGAGCCGGTAAAAGAAGGTGCTATTCCTTTAAACAACTTTGTCTCCATGAATTTACAAGCAGGGATACTTCGTCATTATATAAATCAAGATACCCCCTTTAAGTGGTTTTATGGTTTTCCAGACCATCCCTGGTTTGCTAAGAGACTCGAGCCTACGGTTGCTGCTTTAAGGGCAATAAAGCGTTTATCCTCTGCCAGAATTGGACTTGTAGGTGGTATTGCTCCTACCTTTTACAATATCCACTTTGCTGAGCGAATTCTTAGGCAAAAGCTAGGGGTTGAGATAGGTCAGCATGAACTTAGCGAAATCTTTGCCCTTTTTAAACAACAATCAGCTGAAAAAATTCAAGCAACAACTCAGCAGATGTTAGATGCTACTGTAGGTCGTTCGGAACTAAGCGAAAATGATCTTAAAACCAGCGCTGCGATTTACCTTGCCCTTAAGAATTTTGCCGACTTACACCAGTATGACGCTCTAGCGGTAAGTGACTGGCCAGTCTTTCAAAGCGAACTCAATGTTCATCCAGGTATGGCTTTCTCCTATCTAGATGATAAAGATGCCATTCCAGTGGCGTCCGAAGGCGATGTTCTTGGTGCTATCAGCATGTTAACCATGAATGAAATCAATGCCAAAAAGTCCTTACTCCTAGATATGAATGATCTAGACCTTGAGCGTGATGCTGTTCTTATGTGGCATTGTGGGGGTAGCCCCTTGAGCTTTGCTGACGATCATGGGGTTATCTGGAAAAACCACTCAACCCTTGGTAGAAAATCTACTAATCCCCCTATGGGTGCGGTTGCTGACTACAGGTTTAAACCCCAAACTGCAACCATCATGCGATTAGGTGATAATGGCAATAAGCTTTTTATTGTAGATGCCGATATAATAGAAAGTCCTCACTCTGGATTCGATGGTACAAGAGGCTGGTTAAGCAATTTCCGCTTCGATCAAAAAGCTTTAAGTTTGGCTGATCTGGTCAATACCATTATGGTCGAAGGAATCGAGCATCATTTTATTTTAGGTACAGGCAATCATAGTGAGGCCTTTCATGAATTTGCTGCTTGGCTGAATATTAAGGTTACAAAACCAATTTTTTATAAATCTTTTTTGCAGCGTTTTGGGAAATAGGGGTAAAGGGGTTCCGTCAAGTTAACTCAGATTAGGTAAATTCTGATGATGGATGACTTGGTAAACCATTGCAAAAGATATCGGTTCCCAGGGCTGATTATCTCCCATGCAATCTATTTGTATCATCGTTTCACTCTGTCTTATAGGGATGTTCAAGAACTGCTATTTCATGGAGGGATTGAAGTTCGTCATGAAACAATATGATGCTGGTGCTCGAAGTTTGGTCCTGAGTTAGCTCAAGCAGTTCGGCATTACAAACCTAGAAATAGTAAAGCTTGGCATCTTGATGAAAGGCGAGTCGTGATTGGTGGCAAGGCTCACTGATTGGTGGCAAGGTTCACTGGCTCTGGCGTGCTGTAACTGAACATGGTGACATTTTAGATGTCCTTCTTCAAAAAGAACGGGATACCAAAGCTGCCAAACGGTTCTTCAGGCGTTTGATTGAAGATAGTGAGATACCGAAATAAATTGTTACTGATGGACTTAGGAGCTATGAGGCAGCACTCAAAGAACTTCCTTAACCTGAGTTCGGAGTTTTAAAATGCAGAAATAGTGTCCCTGACGCATAATAGAAATTTGCGCTAATCCTCTTTTCAGCGTATAAGGGTCGATTTTAAACCAAACTCTCTGTTTCGGCCAAAATCAAAGAGCTTTCAGAACGTTGAATTTTAGAAATTGCGTCCCTGACGCGAATGAAACTCCGAACTCAGGTTAGGTACAATCTTAGAAGGTTTGAACCAGACATTAAATCCCAAAGTTAGTGTACAGATGACCGGATGATCTTTGCCCTTTAGCAAAAACTGAGCTATTAACCTGCGTTTTTAACAATGTTGACGAGTTCTCAAAGTTTAAAATGCAGCTATTATGCCTCTAAAATCCCAACAAACACTTATTCTTTCTAAAAACAACG